>JBNKJW010000161.1:0-43779 GCA_050291445.1 Bacteroidales bacterium
GAACTTTTTAGTATTTTCATAGCGGTATTTGTTAGCACCACTAAAATTAGTGAAAATACCTTAGCTGTAAAACTTTAATTAACAAAGTTTTACAGCTTTTTTTAATCTAAACATGCGGATTCTAGGTGAAATCGCGCGGCAACGGGGGGAAGGTGTCATATTTTTTGCAACAGGTACAAAAACCGCTGAGTTAATCAGTGAAGGAGTAAATATTACAGTTCAAGGAATAGAAGTATATTATGAATATGAAGAAAAGAGATAGGTATATATTAGTTAAAAGTAATAATTTAAGAGCATATATAGTTTACCCAATTACATTTGTAGGCCTCATAATAGTACTTTACAATATTAAATTAGACATATATGGTAGTTTAATATTGTTATTAATATGTGGCTCTATTATGTATAAGATAATGTTAAACAGTTCTAATGATTTCTATTTTTATTCTAATAAAATAAAAGTTAATAATATACTCAGGTTTTGGTCTCAAGAGAAGGAATTTTATTATAATGACATTAGAAAGATTGTTATTAAGAACTTGCCAGCTGCTTTTAATGATAGGTACATAAGATTGCATTTAAACAATAATAAAAAAAATTCATTCGGTTTTTTTGGAGTAGATAAAAATCGTTTAAAAAAGATTGTAAAGAAATTTGCAGAAGGAGGATTTGATATTGAGTATTATGAATAATATTATGTTAGCTAAACTACTTTAATTGTCATTGTTGTAATCAGAAAGTCAATCTGCAGAAAAAATGGAAATTATGAATGCAGAGAAAATGGCAACAAAAATGCAGAGCATTTTGTGTCAAAAATAGCTGTTTTTTTCCCCCTGCTGCCGCGCGAATCCCTTCGCGTGTGCATCGAAGCAAAGACATTTTTACGTCTGGCCATAAAGCAAAGAAAGTTACTATCTTTGCTTTATGAGCCGAAACTATAAGTTCCATAACCTTTGATGGCTCAAGTATGCAGTGAGTCTGCCATAGTTCAAGTTTTTTCCCTTCGGTCAAGAGATAGTTAGCGACAGCGTAACTTGGACTTAAAATAAAAGCAGTTTACTCGCTGACGCTGCGTGAGAACGCCTTCGGCAAAGTTGTAACTGCGAACATTGCAAAGCAAGAGTAAATTGAAAATGAAAAGAACAAAAAATGAAATAGAGCATGCAAGTCAAAGACTTGAAGAATTTGGCGTTTAAGTTGCAACTTTTACTCCACAAACATTCGAGAAAAGTTCTCACACAGCGTTAGCGAGAAAACTTGAAACAGCAGGAGCCCAGATATATTACCCACGTTAACAGCTTTAAATCAACATACCAGCAGCATTAATTATAGTAAAAGATTGCCACAATTATGCGGCAACCTTCTTGTATTTTTAACTTTTTATTAATCTTTTGTACATCTGACCGAAAAACCATAGTTAAAAGCTGCTGCCAGATTTGTAACGGCTTCGGTATTATTATTGCGTAATCGAAGATAATACGAATTACTCCCCCCCACAGTCGTCGACCAAAAGTTTGCTACTTCACCTTCATATTCGAAAATACCTTTATTATAACTGCACCGTCCAGCTCCAAAGGCAGAAAATCCATTTGTATTGTTGGCACCAGTGTTAGGTGCTGACCAATGTGCCGTTCCCTCTTCTTTCAATAGTCCACCAGCAATGCTAGGCCCACCAAGACCATTGATTAATGCGTCCCATTCACTTTTTGAAGGAACATGCCAACCTGTAGGGCAGAGGTTTTTATTATTAACAGTATATCTATTATAATATACACCAGCATCATAATAAGAACCCCAGCAATAAGCAGCTGAATTAGTTTGTGCCCATTCGATTGGATCCTCTATCATGGGAATGTCGGTTCCATCATTGTATTTGGTGGTTCTAAGATTTTCGGCCATCCAATATTTATCGTTTATTTGCACTACTTTGTAGGCATTGTCATCTATATCTTTTATAGTTATATAAAGGCCTACTGCGGTTACTAAAAGGGGCGAACCGCTTAAAGGTGTTTTTCCATCAGCCTGCAGGGCAGTTACCGTAAGGGTTTGTGTGCCTACAGTTGACCCAAGTGTCCAATTTGTACTTGCCTTGCCATCAGCGCCTGAAATTACACTTGTGTCTGAAATAGAACCTTCTTCTACCGTAAAATTAACTTTTACCCCTTCAAAAGGGTTGCCTTCTTGATCTGTTACAATTACAACAACAGGATTTGATAACTCTTTTTGAACCGTCATTTCTTGCCCATTACCGGCATCTATTGCCAAACTTGTGGCAACCATAACAGGATCTTCCTTTTTACACATTGTTAATGATATCATTATGCCTGCTAAAAACATAACGGCAAAAACTAAATTACTTGGTTTCCTCATACTATCTACATTTTAAAATTAAACAACTAATTAAATTTTGGATTTCTATTTAAGGTAAATTTAAAAGTATCTATGTCGAAAGATACCGGACTTTTATCTCTTGAAAAATGATGTACCTATACCTTTGAATAGAAATTCAACGCAACAAAACTAGAGAGAAAAACAATTAAATTTCTGCCATAAACACGAGGTGTGGCTATTAGTTTACCAATAACGTGTTTTTTTGAATGAACTGCAGGTCTGAGTTAGTAAGTGGTTTTGGCTTTAACCTGATTAACCCACATTGTATTCCTGTTAAAGGGATACAATGTGGGAAACCCCGATTTAGTAATACTCAAATTTGGGCTATTGGAAATGCACAAAATTGTTAGTATTATTTAATCGTTGAAAAATTCATGAATTTTTCGGGTTAAGGACTAATGACCAACTATCAGTTTTTAAGTGGGAATAAAAGTCATTTTTGGCAATAAATCTAAAAAAATGGCGAGGTATAGCTTTGTTGAGGGCTAATACGTTTGATTAATAATGTCGATAAAGTCTTTTCTTTTTCTACGTGATAAGGGAATCCTTGAATCATCGACCATAATTATTTCGCCATCATTTTCGGTGAGAAAACGTTTAACATGTAGCAGATTTATTATATGCGAACGATGAGCTCTGAAAAAATCCATATTTTTAAGGGATGGTTCAATTTCTTTTATCGATTTGGAAATAATTATTTTACTGCTGTCTATAAAAAATGCGTAAGTATAAGCTCCGGATGCCTCTAGCCTGACGATATTATCACTGTGAATAAATTCATAACCATTAGTTGTCGGTATTTGAATTCGCTTTAACTGTGCTTTTTTTAATTGGCCTATCAACATTTCATATTGAAAACTGTTGTTTTGTAGTGATTTAATTTTTAGTCTTACTTTCTCAATCGCATTTAATACTTCAGCTATATTTATTGGTTTTAAAATATAATCTATTGCATTTTCTTTTATTGCTTTTATTGCGTAGTTTTCGTAAGCTGTTACAAAAACTATCTCGAAATCAATTTTAGGTAAATTGCTTAATAATTCGAACCCGTTCATTCCGGGCATCTCTATATCAAGAAAAACTAAATCGGGCTGATGCATTAAAATTAGTTGTAAGGCTTTGTGGGGATTATCTGTTTTTGCAACAATCTCTATTTCTTTTGCTTTTGTTTCTATAATTTTTTCGATTGCTTCAATAGCATCTATTTCATCATCAATAATTATTACCCTTAATCCCATAGTTTGTTACACTGTTTGAACCATTCGTTATTATTAATTCAACTTTTGTTCCAGATACTTGGTTTTTATTATCAAACAGGTCATTAGTAATCACTTTTATTTTGTTTTTATATATCTCTTTAAATAAACGAAGTCTTTTTTCAGTTATTTCAGTACCCAGTGATTTGTATGTGTTTTTTTTTCGTTCCTTTATTTTTGTTGCTCTATCTCGTCCAATTCCATTGTCTACTATTACAATATGAATTGTTTCATTTGTGGTAAAAATAGAAATTTTTAATGTTTTATCCCCTTCTTTTGTCCTAAGCCCATGATGGATTGCATTTTCAACATAGGGCTGTACAATTAATGGGGGAACAAAAATCTTTTTTGCATCTATGTTTTCTGCTAATTCAAAATAATATTCAAAACTATTCCTGAACCGGATCAGCTCCATTTCAATGTATAAGTTCAGCGCATCAAGTTCTTGGCCTAAACTGATTAAGGGTTCTTGTGAGTTTTCTAATATTTTACGCATCAATCTTCCAAATTTCGACAGATAATCACTTGATTTTTCGGTATCATTTTTTAAAATATAGTTTTGAACAGAGTTTAGCGAATTATGGATAAAATGAGGATTCATTTGAACACTTAATGCTTTGTGTCTGTATTTATTCATTTCATTTTTAATTGAATTTCTTTTTCGCTTTTCTTTTAGTTTAATGTATTGGATAAGTGAATATAAGAGAACAATTGGGACAATTATCGCTAAAATAATAAGAAATTTAAACCATGTTGTTTTCCAATAGGGTTTTCGAATATAAAAGCGAATCGTTTGTATATCTTTGCTTTCAATACCTGAATTGTTTATTGTCTTTAAACGGAACTCATAGCTACCAGGAGGCAGATGAGGGTAAATGACTGATTGTGAATGTGTTGTTTTCCATTCATTATCAACCCCTTGTAATAGATAACTATAAGTAAGTGGTTCTGAATTTTTATAACTTAAGCCAACAAAGCCGATTTCAAGATGATTCTGAAAATGCTTAAGAAGATATTTGGGTAATATTACAGTATCTTTTCCATTTATTACGATACTTGTAATATAGCTTGGAGGGGCATATTTGTTGTTTCCATTTAAGGATTTTTGAAAATAGGATAAACCCTTATTCGTTGCTGCAAAAACATATCCGTTTGTTACTTCTAAATCATTTACTTCGTTGTTTATCAATCCATTTGCTACCGAAAAAACTTCTACCTTTATTTTGTTAAAAAGCAGAGAGTCTGTCTCTACTTTTCCAACGCCTTTGTTGGTCGCAAGCCATAATGTAGTATTGTCAACAAATATGGAATTGACAGAGTTTCCGGGCAAGCCATCTTTTGTTGTATATTGCACTATGGTATCATTATTTTTAAATAAAAGTCCTGCGCCTTTTGTCCCAAGCCACAAAGAATTTCCCCCCCCCTTTTCGATACATTGAACCCTGTTGGCAAATAAATTATTACTATCTGCCATTTGAATAATTTTATCCTGTGTTAATAATAGTAGCCCTTTTTCTGAACCTATCCATAAATTATCTTTATTATCTTTGAATAAATCATAGAAATATACATTGTTGTTTTTATAGGTATCCACTTTTTTAAGTTCCCCATTTTCAAAATACTTGAGCCATCTGTTAAATAAGTAAATTTTACCATTTTCAAATTGCCTGATTCCTGAGAAATATTCATTGATTCGGAAAATGACATTTCCATTATAACGGAATATTGTATTATAGTTTTTCTTATTGCAACTAATAACAAGTGTATCACCAATAAATTTTATGAATCGGTAAGAAATATAATCTTCATTAAATAATTTAAGCCTATTCACTGATTTAAAATCAAATGAATACAATTCAGAATTATCGCCTCCAAACCAAACTACATCTTTCTTTGAAGTAATACTGTTTATTTTAACCGCATTTAGACCATCAACTTTTGTTAATGATTTTATTTCAAACGATGGATAATAGAAAACACCTTGCTCTAAGGTAGTAAACCAATGACCTCCTTCATTATCTTTGCACACCGATGATACCGAATAATCTTTTAAAATGTGCAGTTTATAATCGTCTAACTCTTCATTAACAAATGCTTTAACCCCGTTTTTATAGATGCCAACCCAAAGTTTTCCATCTTCATCAGTCGAAAGCCAGATAATACTTGTTGGGAAAACACGTGCTTTTTCCTCGTTGAATTTTTTAAATGTAACTAAAGAATTACCTTCGGCGTAAAAAATTGTATTTTTCATGTAGGTAGCAATAACCCGGGGGTCATAAGAAGTTTTTAGGCTGGATTTTACAGAAGCTTCTTCTCCATTATCACTTATAACTATTTCCCCTTCTTTATTCTGTCTATTGTATAGTACTTTATTTTTATTTAAAACCACAAGGTATCGTTTATTACTTTTGCTTGAATCTCTTGGTTTAAGCAGGGACAACTTTCCGCGAGCTGTTATTTTTAATATGTGTTTATTGTAAAATGAAATGTATACATTATCTAAGCTATCAACATAAAAACTATTTTTAATCGGGTGAATACCCTTATTGTCGTTGTTTTGGATAATTTCATTATAAGGATACAATTTAATGCTATCGTTCTCCATATAAGAAAGCAATCCCGTTAATGGCACAAACCAAATCCGCCCCTTGTAATCTTCAAATATTTCAAATACAGTATTGTCTGGCAGGCCATCCAAGTTGTCATAGTTCTTGAATCGATACCCATCAAACTTGCTTACTCCCTGGTTTGTACCAAACCAGATAAAGCCTTTTCTATCTTGTATTACATGATAGATCTCTGAACTTGGTAATCCCTCATTTACAGTGTAATTTTTAAACTGATAGCTTTGTCCGTGGAAATAAATGAACGGAACTAACATTGAAAGAAAGGATAAAATTAATTTGTGCATCATGATTATGAGCTAATTTTCTTCAGGTGCAAATTTAAAAATAAATGGATAGTCTGAACTTTATATACTATTCTTTCTTCCCTAATCCTAGGGCGGAAAGCCCAAGGTAGAATTGTAACAATATATTTAACCCTGAAAATTCATGAATTTTTCAACAATTAAATAATACTAACAATTTTGTATGAACAATGTGGGGTAAAGCTGCTATTGTGATTATTTGAACTAAACTACTATGCATTGAAGATATATAGGTTTTAGTCTCGAATGAAATTCGATAAAATAACTGAGAATTGGCCGGAAGATAGCAATCAGAAGACAGAAGAAAAAACTCAGTGTGTATTTCTAAACTTCATACTCCGAGATTCAGTCTTCTGCCTATATCCTAAAAAAAGGAAGTTTATAGAAACTAAAGTAACTACAATAAACTGCAGGGTTTTAACCACTAATGAGATAGTAAAAGCAAGCGGCCAGTATCCACAAGCTTTTTCAAAAGCCAACAGCCAGACCGAAACTAATTTACCTTTCATTACAAAAATCCTGCATTTTATAACGCGAACCCGACATTACACTACTTAATCAATTAATTTACCTAAAAAAAACCTTATTTAGTGGATTCAATTATAATTTTTTAAAGTCTCTATACTTTATAAATAAAATAATTGATTAGTTGCTAGTTTACCACTAGTGTTAAGTCAAATTTGATATTTCTGGTAAATTAGCCAGGTGACAACACCTGGCTGGTGCACTTGTCAGGTGTTGCCACCTGACAAATTAGCTTTGACATGACACTAGAGTTATTTACTTGTTGATTAATAATGAATTAGAATGGGTTGAAGTAGGAAGAATAGATGATGTCTGTATTATTTTTCTTCCCGCCCCCATCGGTAGCCATAGGCTTGCCAAAGGTGATGCTTGCTTCTCGCTTCATGCCTTTTAAACTAAGCCAGTTTGAAATATTGTAAATTGAAATTTTAAAATGGCTTTGTATATGCCGATCGACTGGCAGTTTTGGTTTGCAAGCTTGTGAAGCAAACCAATTACTAACAGCGGTTCGGTATAAAACAACATGAACTTTGTGGTCAACTACCGCAGAATCAGTTAAAATAACCTGGTAATCGACAGGTGTATTTGGCAGCCCTGAATTAGCAGAAAAAATCTTAAAATATGCAATTGTTCAATAGTAAAACAAGTATTTTTATTCAAAATAAAATTAAAAGTAGGGCTAAGTTTGGAATCATTATAAATAATTGATAATATGACCAATGGTAACTTATAAATTTTGTGTATGTCATGAAAAAAAAATCATATTGCATGCGCAAAATCTAAACTAAAACAAAGCAATAATCTTTAAATCTATCGTATGTTCAGGAAAAAATCATTAATCACAATCAAACAAACACCACCACATTTTTATTATCCAAATTACCAAAACAGCCATTATTTGCTTTTAGGGCTAAAGCTGTTCTGGCTATTTTAACTAGTTAAAACAATTCATTCACTAAGCAGTTTAAATTAAAAAATCAGCAGTTAATAAAAGTTGTTGCAATACATTAAAACAAGTTTGTTACAACATAAAAAATAACTGTTTGATAAAACAAATTGCAATGTAATTGCCACTTATTAACCTCAATTTTGTAGTGAATAAAAATATCATGAATAAGACCTTTGCAACCTTAACCATACTTGCAGGATTTTTCCTGTTTTCATCCAATCTTTTGTTTGCCGAAAATGGTATCTCTTATAATTTAAATTTTCTGGCAGATACCAACGATGTAGCAAAAGCACATGCACTGCACAAAAAAGTAGTTGAAGAGGACAGGATTGTTCGCTCACTGGATGAAGCGTTGGCAGTAACCCTTCCGCAAGGAATAAAAAAAGAAATTGGCGGAGTAGATTATATTATTGTTATTGAAAGTGTTTCATTTACCCCTCAAGGCTCAAGGCTTACTGCATATATGTCGGTAGAAGTGCCAAAATCAGGAAAACGAATTGCTTTTAAAGGTAAAGATTTGGAATTTGTACCAGGAGGTTTTACTGGAGGTGCCCGTTTAGAACTAATGGAAGATGTAGACATTCCTTTGGGCAAAAACATGACCATGGTGCTAAAAGGCGACGCTGAAGACAGCAAAACCTTTGTAGAATGCGATTGTGATGGTTATAAAGAAATGGGGCTGAAAGGCGAAATTCAGTTTAGTCGAAAAAAAATGCTTCCTGAGGGGCCCGATGGAAATATTATTGCCGATCCGAACGTAAAAGTAAAAGCCGAATTTGAAACGAAATTTGTAGATTGGAACGAATTTATGCTGGAAGTAGGCATTACACCTTTCCAGGTAAAAGACATGAAAGGCTTTAGCTTTTCGGTCACCAGCGCCGTATTCGATTTTAGCGAAGTGGCCAACGCTCCTTCAATGACCTTCCCCAAAGGTTACGAATCTTCCGATTTTATTGATGGTAACCGAAAAACGTGGACAGGATTCTTCCTGAAAGACCTTGTGGTAAAACTCCCAAAAAACTTAAGCAAAAAAAGTGGTAAAAGAAGCACTGTTGAAGCCCATAATTTGTTAATTGACAACATTGGCGTAAGTGGTAAATTTATGGCCACTCACATTTTTACCCGCAATGAAGGCGACATGAGTAAATGGGCCTTCTCTCTGGATGAAATTTCTGCTGAAATAACAAAGAATCAATTGGTTTCGTGTGGGTTTAGTGGTACTATGAACGTTCCGCCATTAGGCGATTCTACTATATTAGGATACGAGGCTTTTATTGATCCGGCAAACCAGTACACCTTTATTGTTAACACCACCGATACCCTTAATATGGATATGTGGGCCGCCAAGCTTCGTCTTGATCCAAATTCATATGTAGATATTAGCGTAATTGATGGAAAGTTCAGGCCCAAAGCGGTATTAAATGGCAATCTTTCTGTTGCAACTAAAAAGGTGGAATTGGCTGATGTTGAATTTGAAGAACTGACCATTACCCCTGAAGCACCATATGTAAAAGCCAAGAGTTTTTCGTTCGGATCGGAGTATGCCAGCCAAAAGCTGGGTAAATTTCCAATAGCCATTACCGATATTGGAATGGTAACTGCTGATAACCGCACCGGATTAAAGTTTAACCTGATGTTGAACCTGGTAAAATCAGGTTCAGGAGGTTTTGCCGGCGAAACAGGTTTGGTACTTTATGCCAAAAGCTATGAAGAAAACAACCGTCAACGATGGAAATACGATGGCTTTGAAGTAAATAAAATTGCTATTGATATCGATCAGGGGGCATTTAAACTAAAAGGAAGTGCCCAATTTTACAAAAATGATCCGATTTATGGTAATGGTTTCTCAGGAAATATAGAGGCTGAATTTTCAAAACTACCAAAACTATCAGCTACCGCCATATTTGGTAATGTGGGAGGTATGCGCTACTTCTATGCCGATGCCATGGTCAACTTTAACAGCGGGGTACCTGTCTTTGGTGGCTTATTCTTATACGGCCTTGGTGGAGGTGTTTATCACCATATGAGCCAGTTAGGATGGGATGAAAAAGCGACTGGAGATATTGGAAAAACAGCTTCCGGCATTGTATACAAACCTGATCAGAAAACACTGTTTGGGTTTAAGGCCACTGTTGCCATGGGCCTAAAATCAAAGAGCATTTTCAATGGCGATTTAACCTTTGAAATGGCCTTTAACAATAGTTGCGGGGTAAGCTTTATTGGCTTTAGAGGAAACGGCTACTTTATGACCCCTCCTGAAGAGGGCGCTGGATTGGACAAACTAAAAGACAAAGCAAAAGACATTGCCAAAGGAAAAGATCCGAATGATAAATCAAAAAAAGATAAAGATCCTGGCCGTAGCAGCCTCTACGCCTATGTTGACCTAAGAATGGACTTTGAACAAGATGTATTTCATGGAGTATTAGGGACTTACATTAACCTGCCTGGCGGAATTATACAGGGCGCTGGTCCGGGCGGAAAAGCGGGCGAAGCAGTTATTCACTTTGCAAAGGATGAATGGTATATTTATGTAGGCACACCAACCGATCGTTTTGGATTAAAGGTGTTAAATTTTGCTCAATTGGATGCTTATTTTGTGATGGGAACAAAAATACCTGCCAGCCCGCCGCCACCGGCTAAAGTATCTGACATTCTGGGGGGAATAGATTTAGACTACATGGCCAATGAAAATGCGTTAGGCGAAGGAAAAGGTATTGGCTTTGGGGCAGGAATAAATATTAGCACGGGAGACCTGGGCTTTCCTCCATTCTATGCCAGTTTTGATGCAGGAATGGGTTTTGATGTAATGCTTAAAAATTATGGCAATGTAGCGTGTAAAGGCCAATCAGAGCCATTGGGTATCAATGGTTGGTATGCCAACGGACAGGTTTGGGCTTATATTGAAGGTGCAATCGGTATAAAAGTAAATCTTAGATTTATCAAAGGTAGGTACGAAATACTAAAAGTGGGTGCTGCTGCTGTATTACAGGCCAAGTTACCGAATCCTTTCTGGATGAGAGGTATAGTAGGAGGTCGCTACAGCATTCTCGGGGGCTTAGTGAGTGGTAACTGTCGCTTTCAATTTGAATTGGGCGAAGAATGTGAAATTGTTGGTGGCGGAAGCCCTGTACAAGCTATTCAAGTAATAGCTGAGGCGACACCTGGCGATGGATCTACTGATGTAAATGTATTTAATGCAGCACAAGCCGTATTTAATATGCCAATAGGTAAAACCTTTGAGTTGCAGGATTTAGATGGTAAAAATATTGCCTTTAAAATAGAACTGGAACATTTCAAAGTGCTTGATGGCAGCACTTCAATACAAGGTGATTTAGAGTGGAATACGGAAAAAGATGTTGTTGCTTTCAATTCATTTGAAATTTTACCACCTAAAAAACAGTTAAAACTGGATATTCAGGTAAGCTTTAAAGAAAAGAAAAACGGAAGCTGGCAAACAGTTATAGTTGGTGGGCAAAAAGTAATCGAAACATTACAAACCACTTTCACAACAGGTGAAGCGCCTGATTTCATCCCATTAAGCAATGTAAAATATAGTTACCCAATGCCAATGATGTTTAACTATTACCAAAACGAATCAGATCTTGGTTATATTCAGTTAATTAAAGGACAGGATTACCTATTCAACCCGGGGAATGAATGGAAACAGGTTGGACGTTTTGTTGACAAACAAGGTAATATCAAACAGTTTAACTTTAACTATAATGCATCGCAAAAGAAGGTAAGTTTTACTCGTCCGGGTAATTTACAAAACAATGCTATTTATAGTTTTGAGCTGGTAAATGTTCCTGCCCAGGCAGAAGGAGCTGTTGATAAAAATGTAAAATCCAAAGTAAGCAGCACAGGTATTAGCGAAGGCAATGAATCAACCATTGATATTAAATCAAAACAGGCAGAAGGTACCTTAAATATCCTTGACGAGAAGAATATATTTAAAACGAATTTTAGGACGAGTTTGTATAATACTTTAAGTAGCAAATTAAATGCAATGCAGCATATGTCTTACTTAAGATATTACTTATATCCAACTGTGCATAATTTATATATCTACAATAGTGGTAATGAAATGTTTTCGGAAATGGAAAATGAAGGGTTTACCAATTCAAAGCCTTTTATTCAATTCAGTGCAAAGCTTGATAATAAATGGTATAGTAAACTTATTGCTCCGATAGTTTATAATAACTATCCATACAATAATTTATTCCTAGGATGGCGCACTACAGACAGTCTTGGTATCCCTCCCGTAAAAGCTATAAGAGTTTTCCAATATCCAAAGGCCCCATCACTAACAGAAGACCAATTAACTACAGGAATAGAAAATACCCAACCAACTTGGGTAGGGTTTAAATATGCATTACCTTATTATATGAATAAAGATTATTTTGACCTTAAGCAAAAAGCTGCAAGTAAATACTATAACGTTAGCTCCGTACCAAAAAGGGTTAAATATCTATTAGAAAATTCTTTTTTAGCAATATACAAAGGTGATTATAATGTAATATTGAAATATGTATTGCCTGGTATTAATACTGTTACATCAACATCAAGTGTGAAATTTGTATCACCGGTAGGTGTTGAATAAAAGTAAATTAAATTGTTATAGAAGATCTCTTTAAAAAAAAAAGAATTTACATAAGCCCAAAAACCTATAACGCATGAAAATCGAAGAAAAAAATATCACGAAATTAATTGGAATAATCCTTTTAATAATATTAACAAGTTTAAACTTGCAGGCTCAATTTTTCTCGATTGGCCGTCATCCGGGATGCAATGCTTCTGAAACAGAATCTAAAGCGGCAGACAACCAAATCGAACGAAATATAGAGAGGTATTCTGTTTTTAAGGGCTTTAATGTACAATCCTGGTATGCAAGAGGGGGAACTGTAATAGGGTCTGGTAATACGGTTTATGTTGAATGGGAACAAGATGCAGCCGAATATTATATAAGAGTATCTGGCACCCAATCAGATGGTACCTCTTATTCATATCAAAGAAATCTTACCAAAGACTATGATATCGATAATACTATTACACAAGGTGTTATAGGCTCTAATAATGAGTTTTGTGCTAATGAAAGAATAAGCTATTCTGGTGCAATAAAAATTAATGCTGATGAGCCTGTCCATGACTCTACATATATTGAAATCAGATGGCGGCTGAAAGATGTTAATGGTAATGTTGTAATAAATGAATTAGGAATTGCTAAAAATATGGATGACACTATAAGTAATAGTGGCTATTTTGTTCCCAATAATATCGGAGTACCACCTGGAGAATACGATCTTGTTGCTGAATTTTGGAGATACTATGTTTGTATCAAAGGTGGTGGCACACCTTATTCATATGAACTCTACGACAGGGTTCCTTACACAGAAACTGTCAGTCGAATAGTTATATATGATGCTGCACCCAAGGTAGATGTTATGCAATTTGTAGAAAAAGTAGCAAATAGAAATACCAAAGAAACCTCTATTGGTATAACAAGTTTCACATATGGAGGAACCACATATACGTATAATGGTGTGGACTCTACAGCTAACTGGCCAAGTGGAATAGAGTTCGTTGTGACAGCTGTTACAAATAACCCATCTGTAGATGAAGATGATCCTGAATATAATAATCCTGGTTTCAATTTTTTAAAACAGGAAAATATTCCTAATTGGAACAGGTTGATCTCTAAAATATGCGAATCAAACGGAGATTTACCTTCCCAATTAGATGAGTTAGAAATGAAATTTGAATTTATTGAGGGAGAAGGGGAAAATGCATGTGCATGGGAAGGAACTTATAATATTCCTGTTTCATCATATTCTACAAGCAAGCCCACCTGTTCCAGTGTAAATAATGGCCAAATTATTGTCAATTCAGGAAATCACGATGCCTGGTATCCTATCATTTATTATAAACTTTATAGATGCACATTTGATTCTGAGGGTGAAATTACAGGAAAAATTCAGCATACGCCACCCGTCTATGCTAGGGGAAATTATTCAACAATATTTGATAACCTTCCGTCTGGTGAGTATATTATCAGGACTGAAAAATACCCTTATGGTACTGAAATACATCCTTTTTCAGGACAACCAACAAATCCTCCTAATTTCATAATTGAAGATTACATTGATTTAACAGCCTACCGCATGCGCATAACTGACCTTGACTCATTTGCTCCCTCTTGCTATGAAGGGGTTAACGGATCTTTCCGTATTAATAGTTTCGAGTATAATAGTGATACATTCAACTCAGACAATAATAGTCTCCCTAATGTACAAGCAGTTATCACGGATCAGTGGCCAACTTACTGGCCGATAGGCGGTACATTTGTCTTTCCTCAAACTTTAACAGGAGCTCCTCCTTATAACCTAAGTTCAGGAACATATCAATTAAGGATTGCAGTTGATGATTGTTTAAGTGAACCATATGAATTAATTATCCCTCCAAGAAATCAAAATACCTTAAAACTGGATAGTGTCCGCCCCACTTGTTATGGCTATAGTGATGGTAATATTTTGGCCACAAGTATTACTCACAACGATATTACTTACCCAACTGCTGATGAAGATATTCTCAATGGTGTAACATTTAATGTTTATCCTAACAACAGTACTTTAACTCCAACTTTTTCAACCAGTTCTTTAAATATTGATTTAGTAGGAAACTATGCCATTCCCCACCCAAGTAATAATTTTACTGGAGGTACTTCTTATTGGGTATCCTATACCAAGGATAACTGTGAAAGTGAACGGATTGAAATCGAAATCCCTGTCGGCCCAACTTTTTCAATAGATACCCTTCCTAACCAGACCATAACCCCTGCCACCTGTTTTGAGGGTCCAGCATCAATAACAATCAATGATTTTTCATGGGATGGTGCAAGTTTCAGTGACTCGACATTGACCAATTTTACATTTAGTTTTTCCGAGCCCAATCCGCCATCAGCACCCACCAGTTTTCCTTTTACGTTTCCGGTTCATGGTGGCGAAAACTGGAGTTTCCAAATCTCTAACTCATTATGCAGCTCTGATGTAATGGTATTCCCAACCATCCCGCACCCTGCCATGGTAAACATACCCAGTCCTCGGGCTGATAGCGTAAGGTGTTATGATGAATCCAACGGCTCCATAACCGTGGCCGCATCAGACGGGAACACAGCAAGCAATATGAGGTATTTTACCATATCTCCGGATGTCAACGAAGTGGGTACCCTTGCAGCCAACTCGGGCCAAAGTGTAACTTTCGAGGATCTACCCTCCAGCGAGAACCTCTTAGGAGGCGGCTACTGGGTTACCGTTACCGATGGTTGCATTGTCAACAATAGCACGCAGGTTGAGGTAACAGTAAGTAATTACCCTGAAATTACTGCAACAATGGATTCTTTACAAATGCGTTGCCATAATGAATACTCGGGGCAATTGTTTGTTACTGCTTCAGGAGGGATTGCAAACTATAACATCATCTTACTTCCTGATAATGATACGATATATAATATTGCCGAAGATACCCAACAAAGTTTTACAGGGCTGAACGATTTTACAAGCTACAACATACAGATTGATGACGTCAATGGATGTACCAACACTTTTTTAGCCCCCGGAATTGTCAATCCTGCTCCCCTGCTAATTGTTTCTGATGAAGTAGAGATTAGCAATGTTACCTGCTGGAACGGGAGCGATGCATCCATTTCACTTGGAGTGTCTGGTGGGACAGGACAGGTCGGCTTTTCGCTTGACACTGCTAATTTTGTACCAGGAACCTTCAACGACCCCCATTATTCACATACATTTATGGGTTTAAATGCAGGAAACACTACCGTTTATGTAGAGGATGTAAACCACTGCCGAATTAGCCAGGAATATACCATTATTCAGCCCCAAGAGTACTTAATTTCAGAATTTCAAATAAATGGCACCCAATGCTATGGAGGAAGTGATGGGGGCATAAGTATTACAGCTACCGGGGGCACTCCGGATGAGAATAATTACAGGTATTACCTGGTAGAAGAAACCAGTGGTGTAGTCGACAGTATTATTGGTGTATCTGCTGAATTTACAGAACTTCCATATGGGAATTATTATATTGATATTTTTGATGTCCATAATTGCCCATTAACTTCTTCTATCAATGAATTAAGCCAGCCGGCTTTAATGGATATTGAGCCCTTAATGACATCGGCCTCATGCTACGATGCTGAAAACATTACCATAACAGCGGATGTTTCAGGTGGTACTGGGCCTTATTCCTATACCTGGCAAGGTATTGACAACAATATTATTGCTACCGGAACAAACACAATAGATGTAGCCAGTGGCATTTTTTATGTTAATGTTGTTGATGCCAATAATTGCGGTTACAGGCGCACAGCTCCTAACTTGCCGCCTTTTTCCTATCAGTTTATTGCAGATATGCCCGATACCATTAAGTTAAACATAGATTTACAATTAAACGTTGACTACCATGACCTTAGCAACGGTTCTGTTTTGTTGGCCTCCACCGGTGGTTGGTCATTCCATCAATATTCCATGAATGGTACAGATTTTCAAAATGCAAGTATTTTTAGCGGACTTTCTGAAGGGTATCACAACTTTTGGGTACAGGACAGGAGCGGCTGCCGTGACAGCCTAACCACTTATATTTCCCAACCTGATGTATTTAGTGCAGACTTAGGGCCTGTTTCTGATGTCAATTGTTATCAAGGTACTGATGGTCAGGTAACTATTAATGCACAAGGTGGGATACCTCCATATACTTTTACACTTGATGATGGAATGGAAAATATTTTCAGCCAGGAGATTAATATTTTTGATAGCCTGCCAACAGGAAATTACACGGCAAGTATCAGCTATACTGGTAATAATCCTAGTACACCATATGTAATTACCCTGAATGATATCGTTGTTAATCAACCTGAAAGTGCACTTAGCTCATCCATAACTGATTATCAATACCCCAATTGTACCCAGTCAGATGGTTGGGCTACTGTAACTACCAGTGGGGGTACAGCCCCTTACTCATATTTGTGGGATAACTCCCAAAGTTTAACTACTGCAACAAATCTTGCTTCAGGTTTACATTATATCGTGGTAAATGATGATAATAATTGTGCAGATACATCCTGGATTACATTATTTAATATAGGAGGCCCCGAATTGGCAGTCAGCCAAATTAATGGTCTCCGATGTAGCTATTCTGAGAATGAAGGCAATATAAGTCTCTCTGTTTCAGGAGGTACTGAGCCTTATGTTGTCCAATGGGACGATCCTGAAAACCAAACCGGTTTGACCGCTTCAAATCTAAATTTAGGTACTTATTCTGCCACGGTTACAGATGCTAATAGTTGCATCTCAATATTGGAAAATTTAGAAATCACAAGCCCTGATGAACTACTAATTAGTTTTGATGATTTTAAGGATCCCACCTGTTACAACGATACGAATGGCGTAATTACCGCTTCAGGAACGGGCGGGACGCCTCCTTATTATTTTAACTGGCAGGGTATTGAGGCAACTGGAAATACAGGTATCGCTTCAGGCTTGTCTGCTGGCACTTACAACCTGGTATTAATTGATGACAATGATTGTGCGGATAGTAGCAGCTTTGAGCTTCGAAACCCTGAACAAATCAACATTGATTTACAGGATTCGGTATTTATCTGTCAAGGACAAATTGCCACACTGGACGCCGGAAATATGGGTTCGTTGTACCAGTGGTCTTCTGATAATGGCTTCAGTAGCGACCAGCAAATTGTTGATATTCAGCAGGAAGGTAGTTACTCCGTAACTGTGAGCAATATTGAAGGGTGCAGCAATACCAAGCAGGTTGTTATCAAACATGAGAACCGGTTACTTGATGCAGGCTTCTTATTAGCAAGCGAAGCTTCCATGAACGATACCATTGTCCTTGTTGAAATATCATGGCCTGTCCCGGATTCTTTGGTGTGGGATATCCCTTCAGACTTTTCAAGGCTGACTGATGGGCAGGCTTACAAAGAACTATTGCCTTTGCAGACAGGAGAGTATACTATTGGCGTGAAAGCTTATATGGCAGGCTGCCAGGATATTGTTGAAAAAACAATTACCATTGTGCCAGCTGATAGCCAGAAAAGCAAAAACAAAGTAGCTGAAAGCCTGATTCAGGAAGCTAAACTTTATCCAAACCCTAATTCAGGTGTTTTTGAAATAGAAGTAAAATTAGCTTATGAATCTGATATCAGGGCAGATGTATTTAGCATGAAAGGGATGCGAATGATACCCACAAAATATGATTATGGAAAAAAAGAGTATTTGCTTGGTTTTAACCTATTGAGGTTGCAACCAGGGGTGTACTTTGTGAATATTTACGTTGAAAACGAAATGAAAAAATTAAAGTTTGTGGTAAACTAACCCAATTCTTAACCAATAATGTTTAATAACAATTACATGAAGAAAGTATTAACCTTTTTGATTTTATTAATTACCGCAAGTTCTGCCGTTGCGCAAAATTTCCCGGTACAATCAAATGTAACAATTACCCCTCCTTATTCGGTTTATCTTTCAGATTATGCATCTATAGCCAGTAATAAATTAATGGTAAGTTTGATGCTTAAAGACATCAACCAGAGCGATATAAACATTAAACTAAAGCTAACAATTAGAGGAAATGGAATTGAGCTTAGTACCAAACAAAATTTCCAACCTCAACCAATACTACTTCAAGGAGGAGCGCCTTTACAACTTAGTGGAACCGAATTGGAAAGTTATATAAATCCTGCAAATCTTGATTTTTCAGGAATTAGTCGTAGCGAATTTGTTAAAACAGGAAAGCTCCCGGAAGGAGTATATCAATTTATTATTGAGGCAGTTGAATATCGGCGTAATGTGGTAGTCTCTAATCCAGGAACAACAATTGGATGGTTGGTATTAAATGATCCTCCAAGATGGACTTTGCCAATGAACAATGGCTTGTTAACAGCTACTTATCCACAAAATGTGTTTTTTAGCTGGATGCCTATGAACACTGGCTCTCCTAATGCTGCATTTACAACAGAATATGAGTTTACAATAGTTGAGCTTTGGCCTGATAACAGATCTCCAGGGGATGCAATTAATTCTTATAGTCCAATATTTCAGACCACAACAAACAATACCTCTTTAGTTTATGGTCCGGGTGAGCCAGAGCTTACACCGAGCAGAAAATATGTTTGTAGGTTAAGGGCTTATGATACCGAGGGTAGAGATTTGTTTAAAAACAATGGTTATTCAGAAATACTTGTATTCACCTTTGGCCAGGCATGTAAGCCACCAAACACATATAATCATCAATTACTTGGTGCAGAAGAAGCTAAAGTAACCTGGACATCAATGCCAGGTAATACTCAATTCATAGTCAGCTACAGTGAACAAAATGCTGATGGTACCTGGAGCAATTGGTATCATAATGAAACCATAATGCCATGGAGCAACATAAAAAAACTAAAGCCTGAACAGGTTTATCGTTACCAAATAAAAGCAGTGTGTGGTACTTTAGAAAGTGAATATTCAGAAATCAAAGAATTTACCACTCCTGCAAAAGAAGAAAAGGAGATTGAGTGTGGAAAAGATTTGAGTATTCCTGATGTTGATGATAGCGCACCACTTCCTCTGCTAAGCCCTGGTGATAAAATAGATGTAGGAGGGTTTACTGCTAAGATAATTGAATCAGAAGGAAGTAATGGAACTTTTTCAGGAAAATGTGTCACAAAAGTAACAACTCTTGGTGGTGTAAGAATTCTTTCTGAGTTTGAAGGTATTACCATTAACGAAAATTATCAGGTAACTGATGGAGAAATAAACTCAGTTAAAGGTGAGCTCAATATTATAGATGTTGATGCAGTGTTAGACAGTCTGGGTGTTGGCAATAAGGATGACAATGAAGATGTTAAGGAAAACAACGAGACTGCTGATTCTGCATTTATTGTACCTGAAGAAATTGTGGTTACAATTGATGGCGAAAAAATAACAGTTGCTGGTGATACCACAATAATAACAGCTAACGGCGATACTATTACAACTGATTTTAGTAGTGTACCTCCTATTATTTTGGTTAATGGAGATACCACAACTGTGGAAAATGGTGTTGCTAATGTAGATAATACAAATAGTGGAGATGAGGGGGGCACAGTAACTGGTAGCGGAAATACCCAGATTGGATTTGATAATAAAGCAAATGATGTAGTTAATTTTGGGCCAATAGCAATAACTTTAAAAGTTGATCCTGCAAAAAGTGAAGACGCAAATAAGTGTGATTATTCTGTTGAAAAAGTTGATTTTGAGCTCAAGTTTAATGATCAAACACTTGGTGAATACACTGGGCAGATTGATGGTGCAAAATTACTATACTCTCTTGATTGTGAGTCAGGTAACCTTATTTCTGCAACAATAACCTGGGAAAACACACCTGGTATTTCAATCAAAAATATAGGTTTCATCGATGCCAATATTTCCAAACTTGAACTATCAGTAGATAATAATGGAAAACTGGCTGGAAAAATTGATTTTAAAACTGATTTAAACGAAGACAAAACTTTTGGAAACTTTATTGTTATTCGTAAAGGAATTTCTGGCGACTTTACTTTCGCTTTTGATGCTCAATCTGATGGGTTTAATGGTGATTTCGACTTCAATGGAGTTAAAAACATTAACTTGGATCTTCTTAAGCAACAAAAAGTCCTGGCAAGTTTGTCAAATGGAGAGCTTAGCAGTGATGGAAAGATTACCTCAGATATTGCTCTAAAACAAGAATTAGCTTATACAGAAAAAGGTTTTGATATTGGCTTAAAAAATTTCAATGCTAATATAACCTACAAAATTGGAACAGACTCTCTCCAGTTTAATTCTATTTCAGGAAAGGCTTCTGTGAATAAAATACCTGGGGTATCTGCCAGTCTTGATATGTCTTTTGCAAAAAAAGATGATAAGATAACAGCTGCAGTTGAAAATGCCGAAGACATAAAGATTTTTGGTATTAACCTGAGTGCAAAAAAACTTGAAGCTCAATTCAATAACAAATTTGAACTGCTTAAAATAGAAGGAAAGGCGATTGATGCAGCTTACAAGTCGGATAAAACAAAGGCAGAAGGGGAAATCAATATTAAAAAAATTGTTATTCAGGATAATAAACTTGATAAACTGTCAGGAAGTGGTTATATAGCCTACGAACCTTATGCAAAAATAGATTTAACAGATGGCTCCTATGATTCTGAAACGAATAAAATAGTTTTTGCAGCTTCTGTTGATGTTGAAGCAAATGAAGGCAACTCACTGGAAACCACTGTAAGTAAAGTTGAAATCGCAGAAGATGGGATCATTACCCTAGGGGAAGTATCCGTTGATTTAATTGCAACAATTGGCCCCCTGACCGTTGAGTTTGAAAAGGAACCAAAAAACAAAAAAACGAATATAACATCCACTAAGGCTAAAGTTTCATTTGCTGTAAAAGAAGGTGATGTTGATAAACGAATGACAATTGAAACATCTGTAGACTACAGAAAAGATAAAGAAACAGGATTTAACTACTTAAAAGTTGATGCCAGCAAGTTAAATCAGGAGTTTCCTGACATTTTCGGGATTACAAATACACTTGAGTCTGTCAATTTCCTTTATGAAAAGAATGAAGAAAACCAGACCAACTTTAGTGGAAAAATAAACTTTACGGCTAATTTAACTGAAGACAAAACTATTTTCAGTAAAAACATAATTCTAAGAAAAGGATTAAAAGGAAATATTTCCTTTGAAATGCTTGCCAATCAGCAAGATGGGATTTCAGGAAAGTTCGACCTAAGTTCTTTAACAGGAATGAAAGTTGACCTTGTTAAAGAGGAAAAAACAGTTGCTTCGTTATCAGGCAATTTTAGTAAAAACGGAACTTTAACAGGAATGTTTAAGGCTACTGAAGCAGCTGAATTTAAAACTAATGCCTTTAAAACTACATTGAACAAATTTGATGTAAAGGCATCATACAACATTAAAAAGAAGACTTTTAAGTTTATTGAAGGAGCAGGAAAATTAACAGTATCAGAAATACCTGGTATGGAAGGCTCACTAGCTGTAGGTTTGGCCTATAAAGATGAAAATTTTATTGCTGAATTAGAAAACAAGGATAATGTTATAAAAATTGCCGGAATGGAAATTAAAGATTTAAGTCTGGCAATTCAAATGGACACCTTACTCAATATCAATAAGTTTGAAGGAAGTGCAGGATTAAAGCACAATTTGTTCAATTCGGAACTTGATGTTCATGATTTTGTTGTTGAAAAAGGAAAAATCACAAAACTAGATGCAAAAGGTAATATTGAATACAAAAAATTTAAGTTTGATGTAACTAAAGCCACTTACGTTAATCAAAACTTTAGTTGTAATGCAAAGGTGTTGCTTGGCGAAAGTTATATTGCTGTCGAAAAATTCAATATAGATAAAGATAGTAAAATCACGGTAGGTAAGGTTAAGGGAGAGCTAAAAAAATCCTTAATGTCAATCAAGTTCGAAGCGGCGTTTGCTGAGGATCGTTTTAAAGGTACTTTTGATGCTACTTTATCAAAGAAGTTATCGATGTCTGGTGCCGTAGATATGGGGGCTAGTTCATGTGGCACTTGTTCTGAGGGAACCTATCCATTTGGCTATTATAAATTAACTGTTGGAGCACCAGTCCCAATTTTTCCTGGAATTTCCATTTCAGAACTGGGAGGTGAATTTGGTTATAATTATTATAAAGATTTCAAGAAAAACACTACTTTTGGCGAACCTCAAAAAGGAAAATATTTAGCAGGTTTAACATTCGGTCTTCAAGATCAAGCAGGACTTGTAGAGGTTGCAATTGATCCGGCAGTATTTGCCTGGGGTAATAATGAAGCAGAACTTGATATAACCGGTACGGTTAAAGTTCCTAAAGTAAATCCAATAATAGATGGTAGAGCCAACCTAAACCTAAAAATTCCATCCTATGATATTTATGGATCTGTGGATGTTGATGTTAATATTCCTCCAAAACAACTTGGTATTGTTAAAAAAGGAGGTGTTTTTAACGCAGATGCTACAATGAATTTCGAGATGACAGAAACAACAAAGTCTTTTGCTGTGACTAACCTGAGTGCAACAGTTTTAAGTAAGTTAAAATTTAAGGGAAGTTTCGAGAATACTAGATATTACAACAAAAGCGGTGCTCTAACTTCATCGTCTGGTAATCTTAAAGGCAGCATTGATTTTGGTTTCGATTGGGAATACAAAAAGAAGAAAACACTTTGGGAGGTTGATTGTAGAATGGATTTTGCATTTAATGCATTTCTTGAAACAGCATTTACAGACCAAGGTATAAGTACAGCATCATTTGGTGGTTCAATTAAGTCAAGTGGAAACTTCTATGTAAGTGTGTTTGCAATTGGCTCAATTAACCCATATTACTCATTAGATGCGAGTGCAGTTGTAAAATATGAGAGTCAGGACTGGTACCTGAATTCGGAATTTTCATTTACCGCAGGAATTAATGATAAAACCTGGGATTTTGATGGAAGTATAAGTAGAAAATTAAGTAGTAACGATTAAAAAGTAAATCAGAGGGGAGTAAAGTGAGAAAAATAACCGTTATATTTGCATTTTTAACTATTAGCTTAATAACTGTCGCTCAAAACACTTATCAATTGCAGGGCGAAGGCAAAGATAAAAAAGTTGGTCTTATCTGGACAGTAAGTAAGTGGACAGATGAGTTGCAAGGAGTATTTATTAAGCGTAGGAGTATTTCCAAAAAAGGAGAAAAATCTCCATGGGAGAAGCTTAACCAGGATATATTAACCATTGGAAACAGCATGTCAAAAGATCTTTCAAATATTTCAAATAGTGAAGAATTAATTGATTTGATAAAAAACAATAGAAATAAGTTTTTAAGCAATAAAGAAGTAGACAGAACCCAAATTAAAGAAATTGAGCAACTTGAATTTCAGAAAAAGCTTAAGGACCCACAGTCTGTGGAGATGTTATTACTAATGTTTTATTTTGATTTTGATTTGGCTTTAATATATGGGTTTGGGTATGTTGATAATAAAGTGCCCAAAGCATACAAATATGAATATGGTTTATTTCCAGTTATAAATAACTCTGAAGCCGATGATCCAGTAGCTACATATGAATGGGTATATGGCGACAAACCTGATTTATCAGTTAAGATAAAAAAGCAAAAAATCAGAAACCGAAAGAAAAAAATTCAATTAACCTGGATATTTGATGCAAAAGATTTAGATAGTAAAAAGAATATTGCTGGGTTTAATGTTTACAGAAAGCCTCAGGGTAGTAAAATTGAAAAATTAAATCCACAGGTCATTTGGATTGATAAATCAACACCCAAAAGAGCCTTATATTTCAATGATATGGTTGATGATCCGGAAAAAAAATACACCTATTCAGCAGCTCCTGTTTCAATATTTAAAAATGAAGGTGAAAAATATGAATTGGAATTTAATCCAAAAGATCATGATACAATTGCCGCACCTATTTTAAGTTCTAATGTAAATTCTGGCGACGATTTTATTACTAAAGGAGTTCAACTAAAATGGGAATTTGAACAAAAAAATGAATTCAGAATTTTAGGCTTCATAGTTGAGCGTAGAATAATGCCAGGCATTGAATACAATACAATTTCAGATACAATCACTCCTTCAGCTAGAACCTATACTGACAAAAATCTACCAATTGGAAAAGGTGACAATTTCCATTACAGAGTTACAGCTTTGCAAGATGAATCATATCCATTGTGGAGTAATGTTGAACGCTTGTTTTATAATCCAAAGCCCGATTTATCTAAAACTAAACTTAAGGCGACCCCCAAAATAGAAAATGGTAGAATATTGGTGGAACTTAATTGGGAAGGAAGCGAAACAAACTTTAAATTAGCAAAAGGTTATGGAATTTACACAGATCGTTCTGGTGGAATAATAGCTTATGAACAAGGAATAGAGCCAATTAAAGGTTTTAACTATAATTACGAGATAGAGGGAGTAACTGGTACGAATTATCTCTTTGCTGTTGCATTAATTGATAATAATGAGGTAGCAACAATCGTTACTGATACGGTAAAAGTTATTATTCCAACAACCAACTTACCATTTATATCCATTTGGCCAATAAGCACCAACAAACAAAAAGTAACAATAAGCTGGAAGTACAAAAATAATATTCCTGATTTAGAAGGATTCAGAGTTTATGTAAATGATGCTTTAATTGCTGATCAGAAGGAAATAGGAAAAGATTTAAGAACATGGACAACGAAAGATCTGGAACCAGGAAGATATAATTTTCAAATAGAAGCTATTACGAGTTTTGGAATAACAAGTCCAAGATCAAACAAAATGAAAATTACAGTAAAAGTAGAAGAATAAATTTAAATCAGAGCGTTAAAAAAAGCTCAAACGAATGAGAAATAGTATGAAAAGTTTTTTTCTTGCAATATTGTCAGTTATAGTTGCAACAGGTGTTTTTGCCCAAAATGACAGCCTCCCCCAAATTAAAGTAATCGGCCGTGCCTTAAAAGACAAGGTATTGCTGCGCTGGGCACCCACTACACCACTATCGTGGCAAATTATTAACAAATACGGCTACACCATTGAGCGGGTAACCATGACCAAAAATAATAAGTTGATAAAGGACAGAAAGCTGCAAAAATTAACTGCTTCACCACTTAAACCCTGGCCTGAAGAAAAATGGGAACCCATTGCCTATGATGAAAAAGGCGAAGTAAATAAATATGTAGCAATTGCTGCCCAGGCGATTTTTGGTGGAAGCTTTGAATTGACTGAAAGTTACTCAAACGACATTACCAAGGTGATAGAAAAGTCGCAGGAGAACGAAAAGCGTTTTACATTTGCGCTTTTTGCAGCCGATCAATCACTAAAAGTAGCCGAAGCTATGGGTTTGTATTATGTTGATAATAATGTGGTGGAAGACGAAAAGTACCTGTACCGTATTTATGCCAACGTTCCCAACGAAGTAATGGCGCTGGATACTGGTTTTATCTACATTGGCCCGCCGGATTATGCCGAGTTGCCTCGTCCGTATGAATTGCATGGCGATTTTGAAGAAAAAATGGTCACCCTGACCTGGAACCGCGAGCTTTTTGAGCAAATTTACAGCAACTACGAAGTGCAACGTTCAGACAATGGCAAAGAATTCTTCTCCATTGACGATTTGCCTTTTATCAACACCGCTCCCATGGACAAACCTAACCCTAGGCTGATGTACCGCATGGATTCTCTGCCCGAAAACAACCTGACTTATTACTACCGAATCAGGGGGCGAACGCCTTTTGATGAATGGGGCCCCTGGTCCGATACCATTTCGGGGCAAAGCATTGTTTCGCTAAAGTTTAAACCCATGATACGCGAAGCCAATGTAATTGACAACAAAGCGGTTGAGCTTAAATGGGAATTTCCCGAAGAGCACAACCAGGACATTGAATATTTTGCCCTGCTAAGGGCCAACAAAGCCAATGGTAATTATGTAGAGTTGGCAGGTAACCTGAATCCTTCAGTGAGAACCTTTACCGATGAAAAGCCTAATGTATCAAATTATTACATTGTAAGGGCCTTTAACAGCAGTAAGGATGCCAGCAGTTCGTTTCCTTATTTTGCACAATTGGTAGACAGTTTCCCTCCAGCCCCACCAACAGGCTTAAAGGCAATGATTGACACCACCGGACTGGTTACCCTAAGCTGGAAACTGGGGCCCGAAGAAGATATTTTGGGATATCGGGTTTTTCGTAGTAACTTTGCCGCCGAAGAATTTGGGCAAATGACCAAAAGCCCGGTAAAAGACACGGTTTATTACGAAACCATCAAACTAAAGAACCTCAGCCGCAAAATTTATTACAAAATCGCAGTGATTGACAGAAACTTTAACCAGTCGGAGTTTTCGGATGTGGTGATGTTGTTGAAACCCGACGTTGTGCCACCTACTCCGCCCCTTTTTAAGGCACCAAAATCGAAAAAAGAAGGAGCACAACTGGGGTGGATAAACAGTTCAAGTAAAGATGTTATAAAACACGTGCTTTATCGTCGAAAGGCAAATGATGAAGGCTGGGTTACGGTTGCTGTTTTCCCTGTTACAGATAGTGTTCAGCAGTTTGTCGACAGGCAAATTACACCAAAACTACTCTACGAATACATTATGCTGGCAGTAGATAGTGCCAATAATGAATCAAAACCCTGCAAATCGGTATTTGTACGAAAAATTGATACTGGGATACGACCTGCCATTGAGGATATTGAAACCAACATAGATGAAACAAACAAGCAAATAGAAATAAAATGGGAATATCCTTACAAAGATGTTAAAAATTACCTGATTTATAGAGCCAAGGATGAGAGTCCAATACGCTATTATCAGTTAATACCTGCTGACAATCAGGAATTTAAGGATAAAAAAGTAATAATTAATACAAAATACAGGTACAGAATAAAAGCGAAATTTGAAGATGGATCAGAATCGGCGTTTAGTGAGGAGGTACTTGTTGAATTTTAGAGTGGTAACCCTTCGACTCAAGGACTTTTCGGAGACTGAGCGAAGTCGAATCAATTAGAACCCGGAAAGAAGAAAATAGTTTATAAATGAACGTCATTGCAAGCTTAAGCAAAGCTATCTTTAGAAGGATTACTTCGTTGTTCCTCCTCGTAATGACGATATAAACAGCTTTATTACAACAAATAGGAAAGAGTAAGAAGAAAGATGAACAAGAAAAGAGTATTATTTACAGTTGCAACAACTTTACTGATAGCAATTTGCAGTTACGCGCAACCCTCCGAAGTAGCAGGCACCGGCATTGCAGACTTGCGAAACAGCATGGTCGCTTCGGGAGACATTGACAACAATGGAACCATCGACCTGGTAATTGCGGGTATTGACGACTTAGGTGATTACACCACCAGGGTATATTCAAACAATGGGAACAATACCTTTACCAACCTGGGCGTAAGCATCATTGCCCTGGTTGATGGCGATATTGCCCTGGCCGATTACAATGCCGATGGATATTTGGACATTGCCATTTGTGGAAGGGTCAAGGACGGTGTTGAATATAGCCGTATTTATAAAAACAATCAAAACAATACATTTTCTGATATAAATGCAGGCTTGCAAGGTTTAGTATACAGCTCGCTCAACTGGGGTGATTATGACAATGATGGAGATGTTGACTTACTGATAAGCGGAAAATACAGCTCTAATCCTGTCATTGCAAGAACATTAATCTATCAAAATAATGGCGATGATACTTTCACCGAAGTTGAACCAGACATTCCAGCTGTGTGGAGAGGTAAAGCTACCTGGGGCGACATCAATAATGATGGCTACCTGGATATTGCCCTTTCAGGATTTGGCTCCACTAACAACTACATTACCGAAATGTATGTGAATAATGGCGATGGAACTTTCAACACACACAATGCGAACCTGACGAAATTGGCTTTTACTGAACAGCATTTTGTAGATTACGATAATGATGGTGACTTCGACTTTTGGATAAGCGGTCGAAACAGCACAGGAACTAACATGGTGATACTTTACAACAATAGCTTGGGTAATTTTTCTGTATCATCGGCTAGTTTTGCTGCACTTTGGAATGCATCAGCTACCTGGGGTGATTACGATGCCGATGGCAGGCCTGATTTAATTTACATGGGATTAAACAACACTTCAGATCCTACCTCTTATTATTACCAAAACAATGGGGTTAATGATTTTTCTGTTGCCGAATGGGGACTTTCAGGCACTGCTGAGGGAGATAACGCCTGGCTTGATTTTGATAACGACAATAAACTTGATTTTTTCATCTCAGGTTCAAGTAGTGGAGGAAACAGTAGTATTCTTTACCAGAACGATACTACCAACACCAACTCAGCTCCAGGTACACCAACCGGATTATCGGCAGATATAGCAGGATACAAGGTTACTTTATCCTGGACAGCACCTGCCGATGCACAAACTGCCTCAGCAGGCCTTTCTTATCATTTAAGCCTCGGTACAAGTACAGGAAACTACAACATTAGTGCCCAACTGAACAGTTTTTCAGCAGAACCAGGCAATATAAAAGGAACCAATGCTATTTTAATCCTTCCTGAAGGACAATATTTCTGGCGAGTACAGGCCATCGATCCTTCAGGCGAAGTTTCTGCTGCCTCTTCCGAAGGTAGTTTTGCAGTTTGTGATCCTATCAGCATTGGTGAAGATAAGGAAATTTGCCTGAACAATATTTTAGAAATGTCTGTAAGTAGTTCTGAGACAGTAAACTGGTACGATCAAAACGATGCTTTGATTGGAAGCGGACAAGACTTATCGTACCAGGTAACACAAAATGGTGAAGTAAGGGTGGGCATAACAAAAAGTATTGGTTGTACAGCACGAGATACCATTATGGTAACCACACTTGCATTGCCAGCCATTTCGTTGCCAGCCACAAGTGAAGGTTGTGAAGGCAATACCCTTAACTTTGAAGCAGGAGTAACCGATGAAACCATTGAATGGTTTGCACAAAATGGTGATTTACTGCATGAAGGTGGCCAGTTAGAATATGTAATTGCCAGCAATGAAACCATTAAATGTGAAGTAACCGGAACAAACAATTGCCTGGACTCAGCAAAGGTTGCCATTACGGCTCTTTTGTTACCGCAGGCTTCATTAGGAGCTGATTTTGGAGTTTGTAATGGTCAAAACGCGACTTTGGAAATTACCGGGATGCAAACTGTAGATTGGTATGCATTACCATGGACTGAAATTGTAACTAATCAGGAACAAATTGAAGTTGCGGTATCTACAGACACCGTTATTGTTGCCGAATTTATAGGGGCAAATGGTTGTACTAACAGAGATACCATTAATATTGCAGCCAATAAAACCATTTTGGCCAATGCAGGTAATGATACAGTTATTTGTTACAACACCAACCTTATTTTAGGCGGAAACCCGACAGCCAATGATGGTGTTGCTCCCTATATTTACAGTTGGACAGATGAAAACAATACAACCTTTTCAAGTGACGCCAATCCAGAGGTAAACCCAACAACAAACACTTTTTACAAACTGCATGTGACTGACCAAAATGGATGCGAAGGAAATGATCAAATCAATGTAGAAATCAATCCACAAACAACTATCAATGCAGGTGAAAATGTTGATGTATGTTATGGAAGCAGTTTCACCATTGGGGGAGAACCTACTGCACAAAACAGCTTGTTTCAATACAGTTACACCTGGTGGCCTACAACGGGGCTGGATGATCCTGATTCCGCCAATCCAACTGTAACATTATTGGATACAACAACTTACCGATTAATTGTTTCCACCTATTTGTGTGAACCAGATACCGATTTTGTTACATTAAACGCCATACCATTACCCGAAATAACCATAAGTGATAATATTAATATCGGGTACGGAGGAACCACTTTGTTAGAAGCTGATGGTGGTATTAGTTACGAATGGTTGCCAACAGAAGGATTGTCTTCTCCAAATATGGCACAAACAGATGCTTCTCCTGAAGAAACAACTATTTATGTAGTAACAGTAACTGACGAAAATGAATGTCAGAGCCAGGCATCGGTGACTGTAACCGTAAAAAACGACTTTTTTATACCTAGTTTATTTACGCCAAACGGTGATGGAAAAAATGATTATTTTAAGATATACGGGACTGGTATTGAAGTAATTAATCTGATTGTATACAACCGAAACGGAAACATTGTTTTTGAAAGCAATGATGCAAACTTTTTATTAGAAACTGGTTGGGATGGTACTTCCAACGGAGCCAAACAGCCACAAGGATCATATATGTATGTAATAAGCGGTCGTTTTGTAAGCGGAAGCCCAATTGATTACAAAAATAACAGGGGAACCATTAATTTGATGAGATAAAACAGCCTCTGGCTATATAGTCTTTTGCGAAATAGAAAAGAGAAATTAATTGCAAGAAATGATGAAACTTTCAATAAAAAATAATAAAAACGAAATAAATAGGCAGCTAGTGGCTAACAGCCTGCAGCTAATAACCAATGGCCAAAAGCCAAAAGCCAGCAGCCAGCAGCTATTAAGTATAAAACTATTACTAGTATTGCTTCTGATAAGCTTCGCAAAGCTTTCTGCCCAGGACGCCTTATTCACCAATTACCTTAATACTCCATTGCAAACCAATCCAGCCTTGGTCGCTTTTGATAATGATTTTAAAATAGCGTTAAACTACAGGGGAAGGATTTCAAAGTTGAGTCAAAGTTATAATACTCCGGTTTTGTCAGTTATTTATCCTCTGATTAACCAGGATAAATCAAAACGTTGGGGAGGAATTGGTTTTTCAGTGCTTTCGGATTTGTCGGACAACAGTAAAATGATCAAAACAACAGGGGCCAACCTGGCTTTTGCCTATAATTTACAATTAAATAATATTCAGTACATTAGCGCAAGTTTGGGCGCTGGATATTTTCGTAGAGAGGTAAACATCAATAATTTAAGTACAGGAAGCCAATACGTTTCAAACCAGGGCTATGATCCAACAATCCCTATCAACGAAAACTTTACAAACAACACCAAAGGGTTTTTAGATATATCAGCAGGGGTAATATGGCAATTAACAGATAAAGATGGCTTAGCAAAAGCTTTTGCAGGGGTTTCAGCCTTTCATTTGAATCAGCCAGATATTTCATTAAACGAGGAAAAAGATGAATTACCTTTTAGGTATGGTTTTCAGGCAGGTTACAAAGTGTTTTCTAATGAAAAGTTAAGCTTGTTTCCTGATGCAGGGATTGATTACCAAACAGAAGTACTTAGATACAATGTAGGATTAACTATAAATGTCCCACTTCAAGGATTTGAAAACGGATATTTAGAAAATGCAAGCATAAGTTTTAAACCAAGATATGTATCAGATAATTTGGCTTCATTGGGCATTGAATTCAGAAAGCCCGATTATGTTATTTCGTTTACTTACGATTTTGGAGTAGTCAATCGTTCAATCAACTCAAATGTAGTTGATGCCTATGAGGTTTATGTTGGTTACAAAAAAACCTTATTCAAACCAAAGAAGAAAAAGGAAAAAATTATTATAGATCATGACTACATTGTAGGTACTGAACGCGAATTTAAAAAGAATACCGAAGTGGTGGTGATAAAAGATACAGTTTATAAAGAATCTGAAAACAACGTAGTTGAAAAAGAATGGAAAGAAAAAGTAACCACTCCTGAACGAAGAATTACCTTCAATTACTCAAGTGATAAAGTGGAGGATGAAGCCAAGGATGTACTGAATGAAATTGTGCAATACCTAAAAGAGAACGAAGATTATATGCTTGAAATAGAGGGGCATACTGATAATATTGGAGACACGGAAAGTAATAAACGGCATTCGTTGCGAAGAGCAAAAGCTATTAGTAACTACCTGGTAAAACAAGGAGTTTTAAGTAGCAGAATAAGAGTCACTGGTAAAGGTGAAAGTAAACCAATTGCCACCAATGCCACTGAAGAAGGACGAGCCAAAAATAGAAGGGTAGAATTTAGGTTGTACAGGGTGGTGAAATAGTGAACCTTGTCAGTACCTTTAAATTTAGAAGATATAATTGAAGAATGTCATTGCGAGCGTGAGCGAAGCAACTCCGAAGGACTCAGCATAGCTAATCTTCTATAAGGAGATTACTTCATCGTTCCTCCTCGTAATGACAAAAGAGAATGAAAATGAACAGAATAAAACAAATAAGCCTCATTATCCTCTTACTAATGATAGGAGGCAAATTAGTTGGGCAGGATTTAAGCGTAGGAGATGTTGAACACATGTTTGATCGCTTTAAAAAGAAACCCTTTAAGTTTACCGGAGGAATTTCTGCCAATCAGGTGTTTTACGGAGCAAATGGAATAGATAGTCGACGTTCACCCTATACCTATTACCTTTCAGGTAATTTAAATGTTGCATTTTATGGATGGAATTTTCCGTTAACTTTTTCATTTTCTGACCAGGAAAATCAATATCAAACCCCTCCTTTTCAATCATACGACAGATATGGAATGACACCCTATTATAAATGGATAAAACTACATGCAGGGTACAGTAGCATGACCTTTTCGCCCTACACTTATAATGGTTACACCTTTTTAGGCGGTGGAGCAGAGCTTACTCCGGGTATTTTTAACATTAGTGCTTTTTATGGCAGGCTAAACGAAGCTGTTGAAGAAGATACCTCACAAAATATAACACCAGTCTACAAACGAATGGGGTATGGATTTAAGTTTGGGGTAAAAAAAGAAGGCGATTACGTGGATGTCATGTTTTTTAAGGCTGAGGATGATGCTTATTCGTTGGAAAATGTTTCAGAGGAATCAGAAATAAAACCTGGCGAAAATCTTGTAGTGGGTATAAAAGGGGGGAAAATGATCCTTAAAAACATAAAACTTGAAGCTGAGTATGCCAGTACAGCAATAACCAGAGATGTAAGGGCAGAAAAGCAAACTGAAGATGTTCCATTTTTATTTGCAAACCTTAAAGGACTGTTTTCTCCTACGGTTTCAAGTGAATATTACGATGCTTATAAAACTTCTCTAAATTATTCTGGAGGTTCATATGGCGTTGGACTTGCTTACGAACATATTGATCCAGGCTACGAAACCATGGGAGCCTATTATTTTAATAATGATTTAGAGAAAATTACTGTAAATGGGAATACCTCTTTGTTAAAACAAAAAATGCAACTGGCTGTGAACGTTGGTTTTGAAAGAAATAATTTGGATGATGACAAACTATCGACCATGAAAAAAACGGTTGGCTCGGTCAACATGAATTATTCACCATCTGCCAAATGGAATTTTGCAGCATCCTTCTCCAACTTTACCAGCTTTACGAATATTCGTCCTCTTTATGATACAACCATTTACAACCAAAATGTTGAAAGAATTGATACTTTAAACTTTACCCAGCTGACTCAAAGTGCCAATGCTAATGTCTCTTATTTGATTGGCGATCCTGCTGATGCAGATAAAAAGCAGTTTTTAAACCTTAATGCAAGTGCACAATTAGCAGCCAATGAACAACAGGGGAATCCTAACTCTGGTTCATCATTTTATAATGGTAATATAAGCTACACAATTAGTTTGGTTCCTAAAAACATGTCTATTACTGTGGCTGCTACAGGAAATTATACCGAAATGCCTAATGTTTACACAGCCATGATGGGGCCAATGGCTTCTATAAGTCAATTGTTTTTTGAGAAAAAGTTAAGGACAACAGCTTCACTTGCATGGAACCAGGCCTATGTGAACGAAGAATTAAATAGTAGTATTGTTAATTGCCGAATTAATGCATCCTATAGCATAAAGAAAAAGCATAATTTTAATTTAAGTGTGGTGGCTTTAAGTAAATCCGAGTCGGCAGAAAATCGGCCAGATTTTACCGAATATACTGTTACATTAGGATATAGTTATTCGTTTGCAACTAATGATGAAAGGAAAAAAGGGAAAAAGAAAAAAGCAGCAGCAGAAGAAGAAAAGTAAATCAGTTATTTTTTTAGCTTATCCAACTCTTTTTAAAGTTTTTGCATTTTTTCTTCAAGAAGTTTTCTTTCGGTTATGTTAAAGCCAATATTGACTACTTTAATATAATTGCATTTACTATCGGGTATTGGTATGTAAATTTCTGATTCCCCTTCCAAGGTTTTTGTAACAAAGCAGATGCATGAAGATAAATGCAAGCATTGCCCAAATCAGGGCTAAGACGAATCAAAAATTATTAGCCGTAATCAACTACTAATGAGTGTATTAGCCATAGGCTTCATTAAAAGTAGTGAATAATTCGGGTTAAGCCGAACTTCCATGTATCACCCTGAAATTTGGTTTGTGATTGTAATCGCAGAATCTTCAAAAATTTATAACGTTATATTTAACCTTTGGCAAAGCTCGAAAAAAGCTATTCAAACTGCTTAAACAACGAAACCGCAATATGTCCCCCAAAACCAAAAGTATTGTTCATAGCTACTTTTACTTCTTTTTCTACAGCTTTGTCTACTGTGAAATTTAGTTTTGAACTGATGTTTTCATCCAGCTCTTTGAGGTTAATGGTTGGTGGAACAATGTTGTGATTTATGGATAAAATACTTGTTATGGCCTCAACAGCACCTGCAGCTCCAAGTAAATGGCCTACCATAGATTTTGTTGCGCTAACATTTAGTTTGTCCAGTGAGTTTTCAAAAATTCGGACAATGGCTTTGCATTCGCAAGGGTCGCCCAGAGGAGTTGAGGTGGCATGAGCATTTAAGTGATCCACATCCTGGGGTGAAAGGTTTGCTTCTGCAAGCGCTTCTCTCATTGCCTTTTCTGCTCCTATTCCGTCAGGATGGGTGGCGGTCATATGGTAAGCATCTGATGCCAAGCCTGTTCCAACCAGTTCGCAATAGATTTTTGCACCTCTTTTTTGTGCATGTTCCAGCTCTTCAAGCATCAGTGCCCCGGCACCTTCGCCAATTACAAAACCGTCGCGGGTTTTATCAAAAGGCCTGGAGGCTGTCAGGTAGTTTTCGTTATTGGTCGATAAAGCCCTGGATGCATTAAATCCGCCAATGGCTGATTTGGTGACCGAGGCCTCAGAGCCACCAGTAATAATTGCATCGGCTTTTCCCAGCCGAATGTAGTTAAATGATTCAACAATGGCACTATTTGATGATGCACAGGCGCTAACTATGCCATGACTCACATTTTTTAAACCATATCGGATAGAAATTAGCCCGGCAGCCATATTTAATATCAGTTTGGTAATAAAAAACGGACTCATTTTTAATTCACCATCAACTTTGCAGGCATCTGTAATGGCATCTTCGAAGGTTTGTATACCGCCAATCCCACTTGCCCAAATTACTCCAATTCTGTCGAGGTTCCAGGTTTCAGCATTAAATGAGGCATCTTTCATGCATTGTTCTGAGGCGGCCACTGCAAATTGCGAAAAAAGATCCATTTTTCTGGCTTCTGCTTTTGTCATGTAGTTGAGTGGGTCAAAATCTTTCACCTGGCAGGCAAACTTTGTTTTTACTTGCTCCGTGTCAAATCTTTCTATTAATGATGCGCCACTTTTTCCTTGTACCAGGCTTGTCCAAAAATCATCAATGTTATTCCCCAAAGGGTTTATTGTACCTATTCCTGTTACTACAACTCGTTTCATCATTTTCAGTTTTTCATGCACAGCTAATAATGGAAAAAGATTAATCTCTATTGGTTCTTTAACAGCATTGCATGGTTATAAAAGTTATTTTTTTACTTACTACTAAGTAAGTTTTGAGGGTGTTAAATCTTCAATTATTTGCGTTTGAATTATTTTAAAATCATTTTTAGAGTTTATCCTGCTCATTTGCAAACCTGCCACTAAATTTGATAATAATAATGAGGCTTTATTAGTAGCATCACAATTAAACTTAAAAAAACCTTTTGTCTTTCCGGTTTCAAGTATATCAGCCAACCATGTAATAATTAGGTCCATCATTTTTTGAAGTTCTACCTGGGTGGCTTCTGAAAGTGTTTGAAAATCAGAGCCTAAAGAGCCAAACAGGCAGATCTTTTCCTCGCGATTGCTTTTAGCATAAATCTTTAAAAATGTTTTCAACTGATTGATTTCATCAAACTTTCGGGTATTCATATTATCCACCATCTCTTCAAAACGGAGAATATTATTTTTAACAATACTGGTTACAAGGTTTTCTTTTGCTGGGAAGTAATAGTGCACCGCAGCATTTTTAATACCCAGTTTTTTTGAAATATCATGATAACTAAAAGCATTGTACCCCTTTGTAAGTAGCAATTCTTCTCCAAGTTCCAGTATTTTCTCTCGTGTTAGTGACATATTATTATTAACAAAGATACTTACTTACTTGTAAGTAAGCAAATAGCTGGACACTTTTTTGCCCAGTCAGCAATTATATTATTATAATAAGCATCGTTAATCTATTGTAAGAGGGCTTCTAATTCATTTATTTTCTGATGAATTTCCAAAGAAAAAGTATCTCCATGTTCCAACAAGTATTTATGAGTAATCAGGGCTTGTCTAAAAACAGCAGTAGCTTTATTTAGCTCATCAGAAGCTTGGTACAAATATCCTATCTGGTAAAGAAACTCCGCTAAATCTTCAAAATTGGCAAAATTTGCTCCGTATTCTTCTTTGAATTTTGCAATTAGTTCATCTGATGGGATTTCAATGATTGTTTCAATATCAATATCCAATGCGGTAATCAACTCTTGATTGATGTTTTTAAGTGTTTGATGTGCAGGTAAATTATTGTCAGGCTCAAATAAATCTGCAAGTAATTTACCCAGTGCTTTGCCTAACTGGTTGAACTGGCGCATTAGATAGTCGCTGGTTTCCATAGTTGTATTTTTATTTAGAAATGTAAGTAATATTAATTCATAATAGAATAATAGCTATTTAAACTTCCACAACTCAAAATACTTAATAAATATCTTAGCAATGTTACGTGCATCATCAATTCCCCGATGTGGTACTCCCTCAAATTCAAGGCCTTCCAGTTGAAGAGCTATTCCTAAACCTATTGATTTGCTCAAATTAGTTAGTATTTGGTGCTGGTGCTTAATACTAATGTGATTTTCGAGCCAATCGGCAGGCAAATTATGTAGTTCTGAGTCCTTTATTAATTGCTTTTTATCATAAAAGCCCCAACTGCATAAAAAATAACTGTTTTCATTTACCCCAATCCACTTTTTAAACTCTTCAATCACATCAGGAAAACGCTTTGCCTTGTCAACATCTGGTTGGTCTATAGAGGTAAGTTTCTTACAAAAATCTGAAAGCACTGGTTGCAAAACAGGTTTTATAAAAGCACTAAACTCATCTATAACGGACTTTTTTTCAGAAATCTTTACTGCACCTATTTCAATAATTTCGCTTACATGTTTATGTTTTTCCTCCCAGCAGGTGGCTTCCAAATCAAAAATTATATAGTTCATGCTGTTTGATTTAGTTTTATTTGTTCAAAATTAATGAAAGTTTTCTGAACTTTTGTTCCTAATAGGGGTATCAAGGTGTTTTTTTGCCATGATTATACTAACAGCGGTTTGGTATAAAAAATACGATACCTGAAAAATAAGAAAAAACAACCCGCCAGTGGGAAATTGATATTCAAAATGTGACGAACAACTTAAATGTTGCAGGGGGGGACTATGATATGGGTTCACAAAGTATTGAAACATGGACACAATTGGGAATGATGCCTGTATTAAGTTACAGAATTGAGTTTTAAGTCAAAAGAGATCATTGGTCATTGTGTCACTTGTCATTATTGACCAATGACTAAAACTTAAGCCATTAGTTAGTTGCACTGCATTGAATAATTTGAAAGAAAAATACGTTTGTTGTTAACTATCAGAGATAACAAACTTATAACCAACTCCTTTAACTGTTTGTATCAGATCATCACCAATTTTTTCCCTTAGTTTTCTGATGTGAACATCAATGGTACGATCGCCAACAATGATATCATTACCCCAAACTTTCGAGAAAATTTCTTCGCGGGTGAATACTTTTTGAGGTTTTGAAACCAGCAACAGAAGAAGTGCAAACTCTTTCCGAGGCAATACAATCTCACGATCATCTTTGTAGATAAGGAATTTTTCAGTGTCAATTTTTAGGTGGCCTTTTTCAATAACGCCATCTGCTGACATGTCATCACTCTTATTATCAGCACGGTAGCGCTTCAATAAGGCTTTTATTCTGCTAATTAGAACCTTTGGTTTTATTGGTTTTGTGATGTAATCATCCGCACCAGCATCAAAGCCTGCAATTTGTGAATAATCTTCGCCACGGGCTGTTAAAAATGCAATGATGGTACTTGAAAACTCAGGCATTTCTTTAATTTTTTCGCATGCTTCCATACCATCCATTTCGGGCATCATTACATCCATTAAAATTAAATGTGGGTTATGTTCTTTGGCCTTTTTAATGGCTTCAGCACCATTTCCGGCAGTATGTACTGTAAAACCCTCTTTTTTAAGGTTGTAACCTACAAATTCAAGGATGTCAGCTTCGTCGTCAACGATTAAAATTTTAAACTTTTTTGTATCCATGTTCTAAACTTTTTCTAGTGAAAAGATAAATGTTGTTCCTTCATTTACCTGGCTTTTAACTGTAATAGATTGTTTGTGAGCTTCTATAGAGTGCTTAACAATTGATAACCCCAAACCAGTTCCGCCTTGTATTTTCGAACGGCTTTTATCTACCCTAAAAAATCGTTCGAAGATTCTTTGCTGATGTTTTTCGTCAATCCCAATCCCATTATCTTTAACACTTATAAGTACCTTATTACCAGCAGGTTCTATGCTTACAATGGTTTCTCCGTTATCTTTTCCATAAATAACTGAATTGATTAGCAAATTACTTAAAACATCCGAAATTGCTTTTTTATCAGCTCTAACAATTATTTCTTCTTTGTATTTTTTATCCAGCTTAAATTCAATATTCTTTCCTTTTGTCCTTATTTCCTGCATCTCAAAAGCTTCGGTAATCAGCTTTACAATGTCAATGTTTTCAACTTCAAGAAGTCTTTCACCTGTTTCAAGTTTTGATATTGTTTCAAGATCTTTTACTATTGAAATTAGCCGGTTGATATTTTTATCCGTCCTTTTTAGGTATTTTATGTTTATTTCATCGTCTTCAAGACCGCCATCGATTAAGGTAAGAATGTAACCCTGAATATTGAACAGTGGGGTTTTAAGTTCGTGCGATACATTTCCCAAAAACTCTTTTCGGTATTTTTCGTTTGATTTTAAAACAGCAATTTCATCTACTTTACTTTTGGCCCATTCCATTACCTTGTTGTCAATCTCTGTTAGTAAATGACCATCTTCAATACTTTCGTACAACTTTTCAATAGGCATTTGCAAAGTGTCAATGGTATCGAAAAGAGGTTTTATCTTTTTGATTATGAAGTTGTTAAGCGTGTAGTAGAAGGCTACATACATGAGCAAAAAACTCAATAGCATAGCAAATAGCACAAACAGGTAAAAACTTGAAAACTCTTGCGAATGGCTAAAGATTAATAAGCCTCCAGTTATAAATGAAAAGATAAGTGCAATTGCCGCAGAAATACGTTCCGAAGAGGTTATTTTCATTCTTTAAAAATACAGTTATTTATCACCTTTTTATTGCTCTCTTTAACTAATTGTTAAATTGATATCATTAAATCATTAACTCATTAGTTTTTAACATAATATTCAACATCATTTGGCCTGTTATTAAATCATTTTTTCAAGATTAATACTTTTAAAATCAAGCGTTTAATTAAATTGTTGAACTAAAAAGGAATAGTAATGATAACATCTTATATTCAAAATTAAAAATTATTTAAAGCGTCTCAAATCTTTTTTGTAGAAAGTCCAGCTGGGTAATTTAAGCTCCTCGCCAAAGTTGGAGGAATACCAGGGGCTTATTTTAGAATTATTAAAATTACTCAAAATATGAATACTTTGGGCAGGCATATAACTTTGGGCGATAAGAAAAATTTTTTCACCTGTTTGCTCATGTACTGCCATATCCAAAATAATTACTGCATGACCAATAGGCCTGCCTTTTTGTACAAAACAATCGCCAATCTGCAAATCATTTATATTTGGTATAGGTTCCATTTCATCTCGTAATGAACTGCTATTAGCATAAGAAAAAATATAATCGAGGTATTTTCTGAACTTTTTGTAACTTCTGTCGCCTTTGCAGTAGTTATTGTAATACCTGGGCTTTCCATCCGATAAAAAGTTGAAGTGGATTTTCTGGTACTGCTTTTTTTGGTAAAAATATTCGGCCCTCAGGCGCATTATAGCATCGGCACATTGCTGTAAATCCCTTTTGCCAATGTCCATTTTAATAATGGAATGGTGATAACCACCTTTACTAATAACAGAACCATCATATGAATAGATGGTATTATCAACCGTATCTAAAGGTAGAGTTCTTAAGTAGAAAGCAAAGGATGAGGTATTAAGCTTTTCTCGGATGAAACCTTCTGGTAGGGGGATATCGCCAACTTTTTCTGGTTTAGGGATAGTTACCTGCTTTGCATTCTGTACAGAACCCTCATTTTCAGGCTTTTTTGTGTTGTTTTCATTATCAAAATTGCAGGCAGAAAGTAAAAGTGTGCTTAAAAGTAGATGAAGAATATTCATAGAAAAAGGGTTTTAATAAAAACGCAAAAACTGTTGGATAAATTGTAAGGTGTTGGTTTACAGAATAAAAATTTCCTACATTTAAAAACTAAAAAAATGAAGAAAAAAGAGTTTAAGAAGAAGTTGAGTTTAAATAAGTTGACTATTTCAAAGTTAAATGAAGGTGCTTTAAATAACATTAAGGGAGGTTGGCCTCCAACTGATTATGGTTGTCAGAATTCTATGGATGTTAAGTGTTGGTATGATGCAACAGGGAAAGATATTATTGATCACGTTACAGTAATTATGTGTTTTTAACACCAGAAAGTAAATAAACTTATCTTATGAATAGAATTCAGCTTTTGTTTTATTGAATAAAATGAATTCTAAAATTTCTGAAAAAGTATCTTTAATTCATATTGACTGAATTTAATATTACTTTACAATTAAAGAGACCTACTTGAATCTAATTATTAAGAGGTTTCTTTTATTTTTGTATCATTTATCCTTAAATACAGATTTAATTTCCGAAATAAACTTTACCCCAAACCTTTAATTATGATAAAGATAGGCTCGTTGATTTTTTTGTTCACGATTATTATTTCTACATATCAAATAAAGGGTAAAAAGGTAAAAGATGCCAAGGCTATTAAGTTGGAAAGAAATCATGAGTCTGATAAAAAGACTGAAAGCGATTCTCTTCTTATTGTAAATTCAGATATTAAAAATATTGCCTTGTTAGGTAAGCTTTGGGGGTTTTTAAAGTATTACCATCCTTGTGTTGTCAAAGGAAATTATAACTGGGATTATGAATTGTTTAAAATTATACCCAATTATTGTAATAGTAAAAACGTAGCAGAAAGAAATGCTATTATTGATAGTTGGTTATCTGCTCTTGGGGGACACAAAATTGATACTGGAGCCATTTTATTAGGCAAAAAAGTAAAAATTAGCCCAGATACAAGTTGGTTTTATAATTCCAAATTAGATATTAATTCAATTAAACAATTGGAAAATTTAATAAATGCGAAAAGAACAGAGCAATATTATGTAGAGTTAAATCCCAGCGTAGGAAATCCTAAGTTTTCAAAAGAAAATGCTTATGTCAATATGAAATATCCCGATATTGGTTATAGACTTTTGGCATTATTCCGTTATTGGAATAGTATTCAATATTATTATCCATATAGAAATTTAATCAAGAAAGATTGGGAGAAGGTTCTTGAAGAGTTTATTCCTAGATTTATATATTGTAGAAACAAATTCGAGTATAGGCTTGTCATATTGGAGCTCATTACAAGAATACACGATACGCACGCTCGTATTATTGATTATAGTTCAGTTTTAGAAAAGCACTTAGGAAATAATTATGCCCCTATTGAAATAAAGTTCATTAATGATAGCGCAGTGATTACTAACTTTTATGATGAACAAATAGGGGAGGAAGCTCATCTTAAAAAGGGTGATATAATTTTAAAAGTTAATTATAAGCCTGTAAATGAAATTGTTAAGAGAGAGTTAAAATATACACCAGCATCAAATTATCCAACTAAATTAAGAAACATAGCTTCTAAACTTTCACGGACCAGGGAAAGTACATTAACACTTACTTGTAAGCGTAATGATAAACTTTTTGAAACAAAAATAAAAACGCATCCTAAATACCAGGTAAATTATCGAGCAATAGACGTATATAAAGATACCTGTTTTAAGTACCTTAGTCCAGGTATAGCATATTTATCTTTAGGTAGTATCAAAAGAAAATATATTAAGCAAATAGTAGATAGCTTAAAAAAAACTAAAGGATTAATAATTGATATAAGATGCTATCCTTCAGATTATGTTGTGTTTGATTTAGGGCAATATTTTATTCGAAAAGATAAAAAAATTGTTAAATTTACTAATGGGAGCCTAAAATACCCTGGACTATTTACTTTCACTGATCCTTTAGAAATCCAAAAAACAGATAATTATTTTTATGGTGGGAAGATAGTAGTTATGGTAAACGAAGAAACCCAGAGTTCTGCTGAGTTTCATGCAATGACTTTTCAAGCATCTGAAAATGTGGTAGTTATTGGCAGTGCAACTGCAGGGGCTGATGGAAATGTATCCTACATTGATCTTCCTGGAGGAGTTAGAACAGTAATGAGTGGTATTGGTGTGTATTATCCGGATGGAAAGGAAACCCAAAGAATTGGAATAGTTCCTGATATTGAGGTAAAGCCAACAATTGCAGGGATTAGAGAGGGGAGGGATGAAGTACTTGAAAAAGCAATTGAATTTTTGAATAAAAAATAGAATATGTATTATAGACTGCATGAAAAAAGTAAAATAATTTTAGATATAGCAGAATTGATCAAAAAAAATAAAGAGTGGGATGATATAAGCTTAATGGGCGGAAGTTTAGGTACATCTTTGTTTTACTACAGTAAATATTCAAAGAAAAAAGCATTTTATGAAAGGGCATATTCACTTATTGAGGATGTTTTTGAATCCGTTCAAAACAAGGAACTTTATCCAACATTTGCTGGGGGAGTAGCTGGCCTTGGATGGACGCTTGAACAT
>JBNKJW010000162.1:0-15402 GCA_050291445.1 Bacteroidales bacterium
TAACTTAGAGAACGAAGTGAACGTTCTCATGACCAAAGGGAATAATACCGAAGGATTAGCATGTTAGGGAATTTTAATTTCCGTTACATGATAACCATTCGGTATAAATGTTTAATTTTAATAGGCTTAGGCGTTTTTCAGCAAGCCCTATTTATCCAGGCAACGCCGTTAAACTTCTGGTATAATAAATTTAAGGTTTGCTTATGTTGGCCGTATTGAAAGATACCCTGCAGGCAGCTGATTTATTTGAATAAATCTGTTAATTGCAAAATAAGCCCAATAGCATTATTTTTCAACCAAAAACTGGTTAATTACTTTATAAACTTCCTGGTGATCAATGGGTTTTGTAAGGTACATATCACAACCCGATTGTAAAATGTATTCCTTTTCGTTGGCAAAGGCAAAAGCTGTTTGGGCAATAACAGGTATGTTTTTGTTAATTTTTTTTATAGCACGGGTAGCTTCATAGCCATTCATTTTGGGCATTTTTATATCCATAAATATCAAATCAATAGTTTCTGTCGAAACTAAATCAATGGCTTCTATTCCGTTTTTTGCCCACAAGACCCTGGCACCAGTTTTTGCCAAGAGGGTTTCTAAGAGCTTGTAGTTAAGTATTTCATCCTCAGCAATTAATATAGTTTTTTTTGATAACTGAACCTGTTTTGTGTAACCCGGTACCTGGCATTTTTCTTCTGGTTCTTTTGTTTTTTTTGCAAATTGGAACGGAATAGAAAAACAAAACCTGGTGTTTCCAGGGGTTCCGGATTCCAACCAGATTTTTCCGCCCATTAAATTAATCAAACTCTTTGAAATACTTAAGCCAAGGCCGGTTCCACTTTTGTTCATTCTTTCCGGATCATCGAGTTTTCCAAAACGCTTGAAAATTTGCTCTTTTTTAGCCTCTTCAATTCCAATTCCCTGGTCACTAACAAAAAATTCGATGGTTGAATTTATAATTTTATACCCAAAAGCAATTTCGCCTTCTAATGTAAACTTAAGCGAGTTATTTAATAAGTTCGAAAGCACTTGCTGCAACCTAAAAGCATCTAAAATAATTGTGAAATTAGGATTGGGCAAGGCTTTTTCGAGTCTAAGCTTTAAGGACTGCCTGTTTTTTATTACCAACAACTCTTCGTATCGGTTGTATAAGTTATCAAGTATCTGGTTAATTAAAATAGGGTCATTTTCAATTTTTAGCTGGTTCGACTCAATTTTTGATATGTCAACAATATCGTTGATGAGTTTTAGCAAACCTTCGCCTGATTGCTGAATATGGTTAATGTATTCGCAATGGGTTTCTTTAGCAAGATCCTGCCTTTGTAATAACTTGGCAAAACCCAGTATGGCATTCATGGGGGTACGGATTTCGTGCGACATGTTGGCCAAAAATGCCGATTTTAGTTTATCCGCTTCTTCGGCTCTTATTTTTGCTTCTTTCAGGTCTTGTTCAATCCGTATGCGTTCCGAAATATCAAGTAATGTACCAATTACTCTTTCAAGTTTCCCGTTTCGGTTAAAATATACCTGGCTTTGCGAGTGAATAATTTTGCGTTCGTTTTTACTTGTGGTGATTGGAAATTCAATATCCAGGGGTGCTTCGTTCCTAAGCGAGTGAATAAAATTGCCAAGTACTTTTTTTTGTTCAAATTTTGGGATAAAATCAATGAACCATTTGGGACTGGTTTTAACAAGTTGTGTATTTTCCATGTCCAAAATTCGGTATATTTCATCCGAACAGGTAAAAGTTCCTTTTTGAATATTCCAGTACCAGCTGCCTAAACTGGCTATTTTTTGGGCCTGGGTAAGCATTGTTTTATCACGCTCGCCTTTTTTCTCGGCCAGTTTTCGTTTGGTAATATCCCTTACAAAAACAATCCTCGATTTTTTTCCTTCGTAATTTACCGTAGCTACTTTTGCTTCAGCATAGCTGTCGTCGCTATTGGGCTTAGCTATTTTTACTTCGTAATAGTTGTCGAGTTTTTTATTTTTTGTGTCTTTGGTGTATTCTGCAATGGCTTTTTTTAGATATGCTTTTTTTACAAATTTGCCAAGTGGCTGATTAATAATCTCTTCAACCGGTTTGCCCAGGATGCTTGCTGCCTGATTGTTGGCAAAAACTACTGTTTCGGTTTGCACAATAAGTATCCCGTCCGTACCACGTTGCACCAACAGGCGGTATTTTTCATTGGTTTCTTTAATTTCGCGTTCAATCCTTTTTTTTTCGGTAACATCAACTAAAATGCCTAAAGAGTGGGTTTGCTTTGTTTTGGGTTCGGTAAAAGGAATTTTGGTGGCTTCAAAAGCATGTTTCTGACCGTTAAAATCGGTTCTGTAAACTGATTTAACTACTTGTTTTTCTTTTTCTGAAATAACAATACGGTCTTCTTCTAAAATTTCCTCAATTTCTTCTTTTGTTTTTTGATAATTGCCAATGTTTGAATAAACTAATTGTTTAGTGGTGGTGTTGTAAAAATCGGCACATGCCTTGTTAGCCAATAAAATATTTCCATCCCCGTCTTTCAGAAAAATCATGTGGGGCACCAAATCAAGCACTTTGCGCAGGCGTTGCTGGTTTTGTTTGTACTTGTATTCTATCAGTTTGTTCTCAGAAATATCTAGTAATAAGCAGTTTAAGCCAATAGTGTCCTCGTTTTTTAAAATGGGCTGGTAATACAAGTATCCAGGGAAACTTTCCCCTTTTTTGTTTTTAAACTTTAATTCAATATAATCTTTGTCTTTAAATTGTTCAAAGTTTTTTAAAAGCGATTCTGCTATAGGTTGGCTACCAGAACTGATGATTTTTTGCAGTGAAATTCCTTTTTTAACATCATGCTGGTCATAAAAAAGTTGTTTTGTAAAGTGATGATTAAAACTTTTAATTGTTCCGTTTAAATCAATTTCAATAAATGCAAAGGGGAAAATTTCTGTTACTTTTTTAGTTTCCTGGTAGTTAGGGTCTGTTATTGTAAATAAATACAGCTGTTCTTTTTTTAATGGAATAATGGAGCATTTAGCCTCATAATTGTTGTTGTTTATTTTAAGCTTGTGAGTTTTATCCGTTTCTGGTTCGGAAGTCGACTTTTCGAAGGTTTCAATAATTTCCGCAACATTATTTATTCCAAAGGCACTTTTAATGTCGCAAGGAAAGTTGATTCTTGTTTTACCCGGTAGGTGGTTTATTAATTTTTTGTTGGCATAAATAATTTTTCCGCCTTTGGCAACAAATACTCGGTCATTACTGTTTTTAAATAGTAACTCAAACTGTAAATGATATTTATCAGCTTTAATTTCAAACATAACCTTCCCAAAAGTCTATACTTCAGCCACGGCAAAAGTATAAAATATTTTACGAGAAAAAACATATTTTACAACACATGTTAAGTTGTTGTAAGGTAGCTGTTTAGTAATATCTCTAAAACAGGATTTTTTTGGTTTAATCTATTCGTTTTCTTTTTTTTGGTTTATTGGGTCAGCATTCAGTGCCCACATTCCTCTTCCGTGTGTGGCAATAATCACCATGTTTTCTTTTGGATGAATTTTTAAATCATGCACATAGGCAAAAGGTAAATCGCCCAGCACCTTGTAACTTTTTCCTTTGTTGGTTGAAATGTAAACCCCTGCATCAGTCCCCACGTACAAAATGTTTTCATTTTTTGGATCTTCACGGATAACATTTACCGGACCTATTGGAATATTGCCTGAAATATCTTTCCATGTGCTTCCAAAGTTCGTTGAGCGCCACATGTAAACCTGAAAATCATCATCTCTTCGTCCGGTTTGGGTCATGTAAACGGTTGCTATATCATATTTTGAGCAAACTAACCTCGAAACCCAGCGCTGCGGAATCTGTTTGTTTTTAATTTCTGTCCAGTTTTTTCCACCGTTTTTTGTTCGCCAAATTCTTCCATCATCAGTACCAGCATAAAGCAGGCCATATCGTAGTGGTGATTCATCAAAAGCTGAAATGGTCTGGTAGTTGATATCGCCCTGTTTTTTCGGGTCATTGTAAGTTAAATCGGGGCTGATTTCTTCCCAGGTTTGCCCTTTGTCTTTCGACATTAGTACTTTTTGCATGCAATGGTAAACAATGTCGGGGTTGTGCGCCGAAAGCAGGGTAGGGGCCACCCATTGTCCCCGCAAAGGCTTTTCTTCGGGCAGGGTTTTGGGTAAAAGATAGTTGAGTTTCCGCCAGCTGAAGTTATCAATTTCACCTTTTGCCAGTCGGCCATAAAAAATACTTCCGTAAATGGAGTTGTTGTCTCTTGGATCAACTTGATGAGAACACCCTTCGGCACCTACTGTTGGCTTAAACTTAACTGGGCTGATATTGTCCCTGCCATTCGATAAATCTACTTCGCCAATAAAACTGTGATGATCCTGAATGGAGCCAACCACCCTGAACGGATCAGATAGATCGTAAGATACATTATAAAATTGGGCCAGTGGCAATTCTTTAATAGGGCTACGCCAGTTATCTCCCTTATCATAGGATATTGAAAGACCGCCATCCTGAACATTTAAAAGGTAGTTGGGGTTGTTTGGGTCTATCCAAAGCCCGTGATGGTCGGCATGCATTTCTTTAATGGCCTTAAAGGTTTTTCCACCATCCACCGACTTATTTAACCATAGCCCAAGTGTCCAGATTATTTCCGGATCTTTCGGGTCCACCCGTATTTGACCAAACACCCAACCATAGGTTCCGGAATGTTCCATCATGTATTTTTTTGTCTTCTCAGTTTGTCCGCTTACCTGTTTCCAGTTTTCTCCGGCATCATCGCTCCGGTAAACAGTTGCTCCTTTTATCACATCTTCTTTTGCACGTCCATAGGCATCTTTATCGTCTTTCTCTGCCTTTTTCTCTATCTCGTAATTATCTAATAATAAGTATAATACACTTGGCTTTTCCCGGCATAAATCAATGCCTATTCGTCCCCGGTGATGTGGAGCAGGAAGGCCTTTATTGATTTGTTTCCAGTTTTTTCCACCATCGGTCGATTTCCAAACACCGCAATGGTCAGTGTTTTCATTGGTTCTGGGGTCGCCCCACTTTAACCTTGTTCTTTCCCACGAGGTGCAATATAAAATAGTAGGATTGGTAGGATGCATCACAAAATCAGAAATTCCGGCTTTTTCGTTGATGTACAATATTTTTTCCCATGTTTTGCCCCCATCAGTTGTTTTGTACAGGCCACGATCTTTGTTCGGGGTCCATTCGTGGCCGGTTGCAGCAACATAAACCACATCAGAATTCGTGGGATCAACCACCACACGAGCAATGGTGTGCGTATTTTCCAGCCCCATGTTTTGCCATGTTGCTCCACCATCTGTGGTTTTATAAACACCACATCCAGCGTTAGAACTCCTGAAAATATTGGCTTCGCCGGTGCCTACCCAAACCACATCCGGGTTTTTGTGGTCAATGGCAATGTCGCCAATGGAGGCGGTAGGCATATCGTCAAAAACAGGTTCAAAAGTTACACCTTCGTTTACCGATTTCCAAACGCCGCCGGTTGCAGATCCCACCCAAATAGTGTAGTTATTTCCTCGAGGCGAAACACCTTCCACATCAGTACACCTTCCGCTAATATTCTCAGGGCCAATGTATTGCCAATGCAGATTGGTAAAGGTGGTGTCTTTTCTCATGGTAGCATGCTGCTGGAACATTTTTACGCGTTCCTTACCCGAAAGAATGGGCTTTTTTTGGGCAAAAGAAGATAGTTGTCCTGCTAAAAACAGGATAAGGATGGAAAGTTTGAGGTAGTTCATGAGATTGGGTTTTATTTTGTTGCGAATTGAAGGCTAAATTTAGGGGTTTTAATGGTTCAATCAAAAAATCTTGGGATTCGATTGGGGCAATCGGGTTTTGAATATTTCTAATATAGCGGTGTGCTGCACCTTTTGCTATACGTATGTTTTTGTTTTCTACAAATATTGCGCAGCTCCTCCTTCATAGTATTACGGAGAAGGAGCTCTGTTGCTAAAATTACAATAGAATTAGGTGCAGTGCACCGAAAGTATTTGTATAAACCTGATTGCCATGAGGATTTGAGATGTTAAGCATGAATTTTGGATAACCTGTAAATAAAGAATTGAATATTTTCCCCAAAAAAAAGTTTATTAACAACAGATTTCTCCGATAATCACAAATGCTTGGTGGAATTTGTCTGTGTAAATTTGTGTTCATCTGTGGTTAAATTTATTTGCTCCTTTTTATTTAGTAACTTAGTTTATAATTTCAAAACAGTCATAACAATGAAAAAATTCCTGATAACTACAATGGTTGTAATGCTTTTTGTTCCAGGCATGTCTGCACAAAATAACTATCAACCTACTGCCGAAAACCTGAAAAACCGTGAGTGGTTTCAAAACGCAAAATTTGGCATGTTTATTCATTGGGGCGTCTATTCGGTAATGGCCGGAGGTGGTAATTATGGCATTGCTGAGTGGATAATGAACCAACAACAAATTCCAATTGTGGCTTACGAACATTTGGCTGACTTTTTTAACCCGGTTGAATTTGATGCTGCTGAATGGGTGGCAACCGTAAAAGCTGCTGGCATGAAATATATTACCATTACCAGCAAACATCACGATGGCTTTGCCATGTTTGACTCAAAAGTAAGCGATTGGGACATTGCGGATCGGGGCCCTTATGGAAAAGATATTTTAAAGCAACTAAAAGACGAATGCGACAAACAGGGAATTAAACTGTTTTTTTATTATTCGCAACTCGACTGGCACCACCCTGATTATTTCCCCAGGGGCAATACCGGAAAAGGCTACACTGGCAGGCCAGACAAAGGTAACTGGAACAAATACATTGATTACATGAATGCCCAACTAACTGAATTATTGACCAATTACGGTGAAATTGGCGGCATTTGGTTTGATGGCATGTGGGATAAATCGGACGCAAAGTGGAGGTTGGATGAAACCTATGCGCTGATTCATAAATTGCAACCCGGTGCATTGATTGGGAGCAACCACCACAAAGCACCTTTCCCGGGGGAAGATTTTCAAATGTTTGAACGCGATTTGCCTGGTGAAAACACCATGGGCTTTAACCAAACAGAAGCCATTTCGAACCTTCCGCTGGAGATGTGTGAAACCATGAATGGCTCGTGGGGTTACAACCTAAAAGACAGGCACTTTAAGTCAACCCAGGAACTTATCCGCACCATGGTAAAAGCAGCCGGCTTTGGTGCAAATTTTTTATTGAATAATGGGCCCATGCCCAACGGAAAATTGCAACCTGAAAATATAGACACGCTTAAAGCAATTGGAAAATGGCTTGAAAAGTATGGCGAAACTTACTACGGAACTAAAAAAGGCCCTGTTATACCACAGGATTGGGGGGCCACCACTCAAAAAGGGAAAAAAGTATATGTACATCTTTTTGAAACCAATTACGAAGTACTATTTTTACCCAAGCTTACACAAAAAATTGCAAAGGCAGTTCTTTTTGATGATAAAAGCGAAATTAAATTTACCCAAACCGATTTGGGCTCATTGATTATGGTTCCATTTAACAAAAGAAAAGAAATTGATACTGTTATAGAGATAACGTTAAAGTAGCGGGGGAATAAGAAAGCAAAAGGCTATAAAAACAGAAACCCAATAGCTTGATAAAATCAGGGGCTACTGGGAATAATTTAATGCAAATTTAATGTATATATTTGTATTTTCCAAGAATCTGATATATGAAATATGCTGTATTTGAGCAGATAATGTCTCCAGCAAGAATGAATCGATACATGATTGCTTGTGCTAATAATTCTAAAAAAGCTATGACATTATATCGTTTAAACTTAAAACTTTCACAAGAATTATTTACTATTATTAGTTGTTTTGAAATTGCATTACGAAACGCAATTGATATTCATTACACTTCGATTCATGGAAATGAATGGTTGAAAAATTCTGTTGATGTAAATGGTATCTTCAATAACCAAAGATGCTCTGGAACTGCAAATATTATTCGAAAGGCATTACGCAAATTGAACAACGGTTATAGCCACTCAAAACTAATTGCTGAAATGGACTTTGGGTTTTGGAGATATTTGTTTTCTCAACCCCAGTTTTATGCCGGAGGGCAATCTTTATTAATGATATTTCCAGCTAAACCAACAACTACTCCAACTATTCAATATAATCATAAATATGTTTTTAATGAATTAGAAAGGATTAACAAAATTAGAAATCGTATTGCCCATCATGAACCAATTTGTTTTAAGCTTGGAAATCCAATAAAAGATACAACATATGCAAAGCAAAAATACAGGTTAATTAAAGACTTGTTTAATTGGATGCAAATTGATGAGTCCGCGTTATTATATGGTATTGACCATATAAACCAAATAATTCGGAAAATAGATGAGATATGACAAAACAACTTTAAACAAAAATATGAGTTCAACAAAAGTATCCATACGTTTTTTTAACGACCGCGAAGTGCGTGCCGTTTGGGACGAAGAAAACGCTAAGTGGTGGTTTTCTGTGTTGGATATTGTTGCTGTGCTTAATAACCAAAACGACTATACAAAAACCCGCAATTATTGGAAATACTTAAAAGCTAAGTTGAAAAAAGAAAATGACCAGTTGGTTAGTGTCACTACCCAACTGAAACTATTGGCAAGTGATGGAAAACGATATCTGACTGATATGCTGGATTATAACGGCATTATTGCCTTAGGCAAAGAGTTTCCTGGTAAAAAGGCAAATCGGTTTATTGAATGGTTTACAAACAATGATGAAAGCATAGACGGAAAAAGTAAAACTAAGGCGTATGCTTTGTTTGAAAGTTCGTTTATTGACAGTATTGAAATTGGAACAACCAAAGGCTTGCAACAAATTCATGCTTATTTGTTTGGTGGCTTGTATGATTTTGCAGGGCAAATCAGGCAAAAAAACATTTCAAAAGGTGGTTTTCAGTTTGCTGTATCGCACTTTTTAGGTGAAACTTTAAAACAAATAGAAGCAATGCCTGAAACTACATTTGACGAAATTGTGAATAAATATGTTGAAATGAACATTGCTCACCCATTTATGGAAGGTAACGGCAGAAGTGCCCGGATATGGTTGGATTTAATGCTAAAAAAACACTTGAAAAAATGCGTAGATTGGAGTAAAATAGGCAAAAGGGAATACATGAATGCAATGATGCAAAGTTCAGCAAATAGTAGCGTTCAAAAAAAACTGGTGAAAAATGCTTTAACTGATAAAATCAATGACCGCGAAATGTTTATTAAAGGAATTGACTATTCGTATTACTACGAAGAAAATGACTAAAATGGAAGTGATTTGTAAGGACTTAATAGTGAAAAAAACAAGGTATATTTCTGACTATTAGTGATATACCTTGTTTTTTTTCAAAAGCTAAAACATCGGCACAATACTAAAACCATACGTATAATCCTTATTCCCCGTGTAAATGTATTGCTTATGAGGTTTTGCCCCCCAGCTATCATCACCACCTACACCCATCATTTTATGGTCGATGTGCAGCTCAACAAAATCGCCTTCTTTTACATCTAAAGGAGTACGTAGTTGTTTTTTTATTCCTGGATCAAAATCATTGGTGGTGTAATGCAGGGCATTAAATTCAATAGCTTCTTTATTGGCAACTATTTTTAGCCCTAAACCCGAATGATTGGTCAAACTTAACCATCTTACATCTGTTTTGTGCCCGTTTTCCTGTGGACGGTTGTATGGATAATACTGATCAGCTACTTTTGATTGGTACAAACCAACAAATGCGGCAGTGTTTCTATCTACATAATTTTCCCAGGGGCCACGGCCATAGTATGTTAAGTTATCAAACTCTTTGGGTAGTTGCATTACCATTCCAATTCTTGGTACTTCTTGTTGATCGAGCTGTTTGTAGTTAAAATTATAGACTACGTCAATCTGACCGTTGTTAGATACGCCGTACTCCATTTGTACACTTCGGTCAATTGAAGGAAACTCATGAATTGCTTTTACTTTAACCTTTTTATCATTTATTTGCTCCAGGGTGATGGATTGCAGTTTTGATTTTTCAACTGCATCTTTCCATGCAATGCACCTTTTTTGCATTTTGTTTCCAAAATCATTGTCGGTGGGTGCGCGCCAAAAATCAGCAACCAAAGGTTGTTTTATTAATTCGTAGCCATTAAGTACGTATGAACTCAAAGCTCCTTTGGTTTTATCAAAAGTTATTGTAAAATCTTCTCCGGTAAGCATTATTAAATCATTGGTTTCCTGAGAAATAATCTTTGAAAATGATTGATATTTAGGTGATTGCAGCTTTGGCTTCTTTATTTGAAATTGCTCACTAGCCAAAACATGTCCAAAAGGAAGGAGTGTTGTTTCCTGGTTATTTAAAGCATAAATGTTGAGAAAATACTCATGGTTCTCATCCGTTTTTCCAAAATCCAATGAAAATTCCTTTTCAATTTGTGGGGCAATAGAAACATGGGCAATATATCCAATCATATCAATTTTTCCATCTTTAAGCAACTCCCATTTGAAGGTACAATCTGATAAATCTCTAAAAAATCGCTTGTTTTTAATAGTGATTTTTCCGTTTTGGATATCTACGGCCTTAAAACCAATGTTTTGATATACTTTCTTTACTTCGTAAAGGCCAGGATGAGGTGTTCTGTCGGGGTTAACTACTCCGTTCATACAAAAATTACCATCATGGTAAACACCCTTGGGCTCAAAATGGCCACCATAGGCCCAATATTTTTTGCCGTCCTTAAATTGTGCAAGGCCCTGATCGACCCAATCCCAAATAAAACCACCCTGTATTTGAGGTTCAGATTCAACCAAATCCCAATATTCCTGAAAGTTTCCGTTGCTGTTTCCCATCGCATGCGAATATTCGCACCAAATAAATGGGCGGTTAGGATCGCTTCCTACCCAACGTTTTTTAATGCTTTCAATACCACGGTACATATCTCCAATGATATCTGTATGCCTTTCTTTGATAGCTGTCTTTTTTTCAGCTCTTTCGTAGTGAACCGGACGACTGTTATCTCGTTGATGGATTGCTTTGTAGGTTACCAGCATGTTAGGGCCCGTTCCGGCTTCGTTACCCATGCTCCAGACAATTACACAAGGATGGTTTTTATCTCGTTCAACCATGTTTAGGTTTCGCTCCATGTGCGCAGCTTTCCATTCTTCTTTGTTGGCCAGGGTTGCTTTAGGGTTGTATCCGTAACCATGCGATTCAACATTGGCTTCATCATAAACATAAATACCGTATTTATCGCACAATTCATACCATTTGGGGTCATTGGGGTAATGACTGGTTCGTACTGCGTTGATGTTGTACTGTTTCATGGTGCGAATGTCTTTTAACATGGTTTTCTCATCCACCACATGCCCGTAAAACTCATCGTACTCGTGTCGGTTAACTCCCTTTAAAAGAATAGGTTGGCCATTTATTAATAGTTGGCCGTTTTTGATTTCAGACGTCCTGAAACCAATGTTTGTTGCTGTTGCTTCAACCAGTTTTCCTTTGTCATCGTACAATGCAACCAAAAATTTATACAAGTTAGGTGCTTCAGCCGACCATTTTTTTACTTCGTTTAGCTCGGTTTGGAAGCCCCATTTGTGGATTGCATTCTTTTTAACAGAAAATGCGTCACTTTCCCATCGGTGAACCTTGTTGCCATCTTGATCGAGTAATTCGCATTTTATTGAATAATTTTTGATGTTTTTCTGCAATTTATTTAGCTCAACATTAAAACTTAAATCACCTTTTGCATAATCTACTTTTTCAAGCGAAGCTTTTACAAAAAAATCGCGAATATGCACTTTTGATCGGGCAAATAAGTACACATCTCTCTGAATACCAGACAGTCTCCAAAAGTCCTGGTCTTCGAGGTAGCTGCCATCGGTAAACTGAAAAACCTGAATAGCCAGCTTGTTTTTGCCTTTTACCAGGTAAGGGGTGATGTTAAATTCAGCCGGTAATTTGGAGCCCTGGTTGTAACCTACCTGTTTTCCGTTTATCCACAAATAGTAGCCCGATTTAACCGAACCAAACTGGATGTAAATTTCGCGGCCATCCCAATTTTCAGGAAGTTGAAAATAAGTTACATACGAGCCAACAGGGCTGTAATCAGGATCTACATATGGCTGGTTCATGGTAAAAGGATATGCAACATTTACGTAATGTGGATACCCATAACCATAAAGCTCCCAATTACCCGGAACGGGAATTTTATCCCAGCCCGAAACATCAAAATCTGTTTTTTGAAAATCAAGAGGTCGTTCGGCAACTGTTTTAACATAGTTAAATTTCCATTTCCCATTAAGGCATTTGGTGTAAGTTGCTGATTTAACATCATTTTTCAATGCTTTTTCAATTGAGGCATACGAGTAGAATGTGGCCCTGGCTTTTTCCCTGTTTTTTTGAAAGATTTGTGGGCTTTCCCAGTCGTTTTGCGCAATTGTAGATTGAAAAAGGAATATAATAATCGATAAAGTGATAATAAATTGTTTCATAAATCTAATTACAATTAGGTTAAGAAAAGAAAATATAGAAATTAGAATGAGTTTAAGTATATGTTTTTAATGCTATTTTCGGTTATGAGTGCAGGCGTTATTCTAACATCGCCCTTTACAATTACTTTTTTGCAAGTTGTAGCTCATTTATAAAGCAAATACAGCTCAAAGATAAGGAAAAATGAGCTTTATGGGTTGTCTTTATGAGCTAAAAATAGAAAGATGGTTAATAAACGGGAGCAACAAATTATTGATTTCGTAAAGAAAACAGGAGAACACTCATCAAAAGCAGTTTTTGATAATATTGATGTATCAATTAGTTATGCAACTCTAAAAAGAATATTAGCCAAACTTATATCTGAAAATTATTTGTCAACTACAGGGACAGGCAAAAGGGACAAAATAAATTATGGCTCCAGCATATGAAGTAATTCAGCCAATTGATATTGACTAGTATTATGAAAAGGAGATTGATGATAGAGTAATAAAAGAAGGGTTCAAATTTTCAATTATCAATAGTGTTACTTCGTTGTTAGTCAATCTTTTATTGGAGGCGGATTTAATTTTTACTCAGCAGCCTTTTCAATATAAACACCAATAATTTTTGCTGTTTCGGGCACATTTGATAAAACTTTCTGTTCATTGGTGTAATAATCTTCCGGAACCTCCACATTTAGCCACATTTGAATGTTTGGCATTTCTTTGACTGTTAGGCAGATAAATGGCAGGCCTTCAGCACCTTCAGCAATTTTGTAAGGTAGTACAGTATAGTGTTTTTTCACTTCTGCTACCGTTGATAAGGTGCCTATTCCTTTATCGGTTTTGTAAGTGTCGCCAATTGAAATATGTATTACATTTTGGCTTGGATCGAGCTCAAACTGGCAAATAAGTTCTTCGCCCTTTTTTAGCCGATAAAACTCTATTTCATCAATTTCCATAATTACTTTTTCGCAAGTTAAACCAGGGTTAGCAGATTTTACTTCGTCAATATGCATTCCTAATTTTAGTCCTGCAATTCCATCATTGGTAATTATGTAGTTATTGGCAGTAGTAGTTGTAGGTGCTACTTCGCTAACCATGCTGTTCGTATTTTTTGTCTCAGTTGTGGAGTCAATATCCTTGTTTGCAGTCTGTTCTTCGTTGCCACAATCAGTAGTGCAAATCGCCGTAATCAGGAAAAAGATAAGAAATTTCATTTTTTAGTTTTGGTTAGATTATTATTCTAAATTTACAAAGATTTTTTAATATCTAATAATTCTGGAGTTTATAAACAGCAATATTTTGTTGCTTGAGAACATTTTTTTATTTAGAACCCGTAAAAATAAGATCCTACCTCTAAATAATTATTGGTAACTGTTTTATAAATACTAAATTTGTCGAAGCAAGTTGGTAGAGTTCATCTATTTACCTCTTTTTTACTCATTAACCACAAAAAACTGGCCGGAATGGTCGGTATGAAAAATTTCAGCCTGGCTTGCTATAATATCTCATAATCAATAATTTAACTTAAACTTTTTGTGGAATGAAGAAATTTATCTCATTAGGTTTGCTCGCATATTTTATGCTTGCCCAAACTATTTTTTCTTTTGCTCAGCAGAGCAACGCCCCTGAGTGGAACCAGTTTAGGGGTGCTAATAAAAACGGTACCATTGATGAAAATGTTTTGCCTGAAAAATGGCCAGCCGAAGGGGTAAAAATGCTCTGGAAAAAGGAAATTGGCCATGCATTTTCGGAGGTTGTTGCTTTAGGCGATAAAATTTATACCATGTACAGCGAAAAATCTGACAGTGTTAGCGGACTTGAGTTTGTTGCCTGCTTTGATGCCACAACAGGTAAAGAAATTTGGAAAACAGGAGTAGACTCCATTTTTATTGATGTAGATGGTTGGGGGGATGGTCCACGCTCAACCCCTGCAGTTGACGAAAATAATGTTTATAGCTTTAGTGCAAATGGAAAATTAACAGCCACTTCACTGGCGGAAGGCAAAATTCTCTGGCAAATTGATTTTGTAAAGGAATATGGTAGCGTTCGTCCGCGCTGGGGCTTTTCAACTTCCCCTTTGTTGGTTGATAATATTTTGGTGATGGAAGCAGGTGGAAAAGATGCCAAAGCTTTTGTGGCTTTCAATAAAAAGGATGGGAAATTGTTGTGGGCAAAAGGAAAGGGAAATTCGCTTTATAATTCGGCCTCAATTGCAAAAATTGATGGTACAACGCAAATACTATTTGCTAATGGAAGCACCTTGTATTCGTTTAATACTAAGGGAGATACATTATGGACAATCAAAACAAGTATTAGAAACCCAACCGCCATGCCATTGTTTTTTGATGGCAATAAAATTTTTCTTTCAAATATTCACAGCAAAGGTTTTGCAATAGTTGAAGTGACCAATAATGTGGCAAAAGTTACCACATCAGGCAATACCATGAAAAACGACTTTAGCTCATGTGTTTACCACAATGGGTATGTTTATGGGTTTGATGTAGCTGCATTGGTTTGTATTTCGGTAAAGTCCGGTGAAAAAAAATGGACAAAAAGGGGCTTTGGAAAAGGCAGCCTGATTAAGGTTGATGATAAATTAATAGTGCTTTCAGACAAAGGGAAGCTTATTCAGGTAAAAGCTACTCCAGATGTCTACACAGAAGAAGGAAGCATGCAAGCAATAAAAGGTAAATGTTGGACAGCTCCATCGTTTGCAAATGGGAAAATTTATGTAAGAAACCTTACAGAAATGGCTTGTTTCCCCATCAATTAATCTATTATATAACTGACATTTCCCATGTCTATTAAGCAGCCTCTGCAAGCTGTGATTCTATTAGCCTGAAGATTTTATTCTCTTCGGGTTTGTTTTTTATAATCCTGATAATCAAATCATTAAAGTCACCATCAATAAATTCAGCAATG
>JBNKJW010000163.1:0-28243 GCA_050291445.1 Bacteroidales bacterium
AACACCTGACAAGTGCACCAGCCAGGTGTTGTCACCTGGCTAATTTACCAGAAATATCAATTGATGGATAGACTTGTTAGGTTTATAAAATCTCGTCAGAAACTTTGGCTGGCCAGAAGCACATCATCTACTTCATTAGCTTCAGCTCGAAGTATTAATATACGACTTCGCTTTGCTAATTTTTCTCCCTTTGGTCGAAGATATCGCTTCGCTAAGTTGTATCTAATGTACTTCTGACTTTTTCAGCAGGTCCTAGCTATTCATTTTGCAAGAAAAAACCTGACAAGTCTTGGTTGACAACACTGGTCACTTGTCATTAATTTCTAGTGACCAGTGACTAATGCTTTCATTCCTCCGGCTCAATCTTATCTATATCAATTTCAGGTAACGGCTCAGGGCCATCTTTAAAAACTGAGTTTTTCGAATGCCTTTTCATTTTTTTGAAACCTGCTATCCACATATAAACTACAAAAATAAGGAAGGTAAACAATAGAAACCCGTTGCCAGACATCAGGAAAAAATCATAAAATCCATGAAGGATAACCGGAATTAAAATGGCCAGCCATAAGTACCTTGCCCTTTTGTTTTCATTAAAGCGGGCAAGTCCAAAATAATACCCCATGGTTATTCCAAACAAGGCATGTGCCGGAACTGCTGTAAAAGCTCTTAATGCACCAACTTCGTGTCCGTATCCGTAAACATAAAAAAAGTTTTCAACGGCTGCAAAACCCAATGAAATATAGACCGCATAAATAATTCCATCAAATAATTCGTTGAAGTTTCTGTTTCGCCAGATAAAAAGCGTGAAAGCCAGGTATTTAAATAATTCCTCAGTTAATGAGGCAACAACAAAACCTTCGTAAAATGCATTGGCGATAATGTCCTGAAAATGAGTTAATTCCATTAAAAACATTTCCACTAGCAAAATAGGTATAGTTATAATGGCACCAGCAACCAATGCCTTGACCAGCACACCCATCGGTTCTTTTTCATATTTATCTCTTTTGTAGATATATACAAGGATGAGAATAATAGGGGCAAAAGAAATAAATACAATCGACATGGTTTTGTTTTTTAAGTTACTCTTTCAAATATATGTGTTTTTTTTATTATAAAACCAAGTAGGTTGATATTTTTGTGCCTCTAAATGACTTAAAATAATATTATGCGAGTATTTATTTCCTTTATCCTTATCTTATTTTTGTTGGCTTCGTGTGGTTCAACAAAACAGCCTGAAAATAGTACTACAGATGGTTTTATTGCGGATTCAGGAATGGTGGTGTCTGCCCATCCTATTGCCTCTAAAGTGGGTGTAAACATTCTTAAACAAGGGGGAAATGCGGTTGATGCTGCAGTTGCAACAGGATTTGCTTTGGCTGTTTGTTATCCCAGGGCTGGCAATATTGGTGGAGGAGGATTTATGGTTTTCAGGTTTAAAGATGGAAGCACTTCAACCCTAGATTACCGCGAAAAAGCTCCATCAAAAGGGCACAGAGATATGTACCTGGACGCTGAAAGGAATGTAATCGAAGACATGAGTCTTTATTCACGCGCTGCATCGGGTGTTCCTGGTAGCGTGGCAGGTATGATTGAAGCCCACAAAAAATATGGTAAACTGCCTTTTGAACAAGTGATTCAGCCTGCTATTGATTTAGCTGAAAATGGTATTGAACTTACTGAAAATGAATCGGATAAGTTGAATAGTGCAAAGGAAGATTTTGTCCGTTTAAATAAAACTTGGCCTGTTTTTGTTAAAGATAGTGGAGAATGGAAAAAAGGAGATCTACTTATTCAAAAAGAGCTGGCAAAAACGCTACGATTGATTAAGGAAAAAAGCAGAGATGGGTTTTACAAGGGAGAAACTGCCGAAAAAATAGTTGCTGAAATGCAAAAAGACAATGGTTTAATTACCCTTGAAGATCTTGAGAGTTATCATGCTGTATGGCGCAAACCAATCATTGGCAACTATAAAGGCTATAAAATCACATCAATGGGGCCACCTTCAAGTGGAGGAATTGCTCTGGTGCAACTGCTGAAAATGGTAGCGCTTTATCCTTTGGATAAGTGGGCTGCTAACGATTTAAATACCATTCATTTAGTGGTAGAAGCAGAACGCAGGGTTTATGCTGACAGGGCTGCTCATTTAGGTGATATGGATTTTTACAAGGTTCCTGTTAACGATTTGTTAGATGACGATTATTTGTTGGCCCGGATGAAAGATTTTGATCCGGAAAAAGCAACACCATCGGAGAATATACAAGCTGGAAATTTTAACCAAACAGAAAGCGAAGAAACCACCCATTATTCGGTGGTTGATCAATGGGGTAATGCTGTTTCGTGCACCACCACATTAAACGGAAGTTTTGGCTCAAGAATAGTAGTAGAAGGGGCAGGCTTTTTCTTAAACAACGAAATGGATGATTTCAGTATCAAGCCAGGCTATCCAAACCTGTACGGATTGGTTGGTGGCGAAGCCAATGCGATTGAAGGTGGCAAACGAATGCTTAGTTCCATGACTCCAACCATTGTTGAGAAAGATGGAAAATTATTTATGATAGTGGGTAGTCCCGGAGGTTCTACTATTATTACCTCTGTTTTGCAAAACATTGTAAATGTGATAGATAAGGGGATGGGCATGCAGCAGTCTGTTGATGCCCCACGTTTTCACCATCAATGGTTACCCGACCAGATTTACTACGAAAAAGATGGTTTTTCTGCTGAATTATTAAGCGAATTAGAGAAAAAAGGCCACCAACTAAAAGAGCGAGGTTTCATTGGCAGGGTAGATGCCATCTTAGTTTTACCAGATGGAAGATTGGAAGGAGGAGCGGACCCAAGAGGGGATGATATGGCGGTTGGGTATTAGAACTTAGTATATTATTGATAAAAATGAAAAAAATAATAAAACCTACTGTTGTAATTCTAATTATATTACTTGTACTTTTTCTTTCAAAAGACGTTATAAATCATCAATACAACCTTTGGTATATAAAAAAGTTTGGTGTAGAATATAATAATGAACGAAAAAGACTTGGATATGAATTACTTCCTTCTAATTGGATTAGATCATTTGAATATGATAAGAAACATAAAGGTTATTTCATTTGTTGGGAAAGTAATTTAAATGATTGCAAAGAATATGAAACACCTTCTTATTATTCAAAATGTCAGACTTTTTATTCTTATGGTCTTTTTAATTGTCACTTATATCTTGAAGTTGATGGATATCAGAAGAATACTAACAAATTAGGCTGTATAGGTATATATCATTCTCATGGTTTAGAAGAGGGGATTAATGAATATTATTTTTCTTATGAAATAAAAGATACTAATGTTTTAAATGCTCTTGAACCTGTAGATATCTATAATGTAAGAGATTTAACTTATTTAAAAAAAGGGAAAGACATGATCGAATTTCCACTTGTTGAAAATGTCGATATATGTAAAGAAAAATATGATAGTATATTAATCTCTTGGGGAATAATTAGCCCAAGATTAATTTTTGCAGAATAATATTTAATTAACAGGCTAAACATTATTTTAGTTTTGCCCAATAAGCAATTAGAAGAAGGAGTAGCTCTAAGAGATAATATAATAGTTAGAACTTAATATATCTGATAAAAATGAAAAAAGGAATAAAACGAGTTATTATAATTATAATTATTTTATTAGCACTTTTTTTTTGCAAAATATTTATAAATCACCAATATAGCCTTTGGTATATAAAAAAGTTTGGTATAGAATATAATACCAAACGAAAAAAACTTGGATATGAATTACTTAACTCAGATTGGGTAAGAACATATAGTTATAACAGGAAAAAAAATGAATATTATATTTGCTGGGGAAATAATTTATATAATTGCAAAGAATGTAAACAACCTGCTTATTGTTCAAAATGTCAGACCTTTTATTCTGATGGTTTTTTAAATTGTCAGTTTTATGTTGAGGTTGATACATATTGTAATAATAAAAATAAAAAAATAAATAACTTATGCATTTCTCATTTACACAGTTTTAAAAAAGGTATTAATAAATATCTAATATCTTATGAAATAAAAGATCTTAACGCTTTAAATGCTCTTGAGCCTGAAGATATCTATAATGTGAGAAATTTAAATTATTTAAAAATAGGAAAAGACATGATAGAGTTTCCATTTGTTGAGAATATTCAAATAAGTAAAGAAAAATATGATAGTATATTAACTTGTTGGGGACTAGTGAGCCCAAGGTTGAATTTTTCAAAATAATCTTTAATTGGCAGGGTAGATACTATCTCGGTTTTTACCTAATGGGTGATTGTGTATTGGAGATTAGTGTATTGGGATATTAGAAGTTATATTTGTTAAATAGATCTATAGTTTTTAACTAAATTATAAAAGTACTATAATGAAAAAGTATATTATTGGACTTTGGAAAGAAAGGAAAGATATTTACCAGCCATCATTTTATAGCTATATTTCAATAGAAAAAAAACATTATGATGGAAGATTAATTGAATATATAACAGATGAAACTAATATGTTATTTGTAGGTAATGGCGTTACTAAATGCTTAATAAATAAAGAAAAGTCAGTTAGAAGTGAGTTGCTTTCAGATGGAGTATGGGTTTGGGCAACAGATATTTATCATTATATAAAAAATCACAACTTTATTTTACCTGAAATATTTGAAAATCACATTCAAAAAAATAATTATATAATGCCGAAATTAACTGAAAGTGAAAAGAAAGAATTAAGACTTGAAGTTCAAGCATTAGTAAAATCATTACCTCAAGGGAAGCAAGTTGAAGAATGGATATTACTTAAGGTTTTGTGTTAATAATTAAAAAATAGCTAAAAAAATCTATAAAAAAGTGAACTCTAATGACAAATATATAAAGCGCTCTAGCTTTAGCTTTTTACTAAAAATAAACCTTTTAGGAGCTATTGGTATATTAGTAATTGTAGGTTTAGTTTTTTATATTGCAAATATCAATCTTGACTTTATTATTTTTGGTTTGTCTATTACTTTCTTGATATATTTTTCAATTACATTGAATGTTTGGGAGAAGAAAAGAAATAGAGTAATTCATGATTATTTTTTATGCACATTGGGAAGGGATGAAAATTTTAAATCTAAAAAAGAAGAAAATAAGGATTATATAATTATGGAAATTGAAAAAATTAAAAGTGAAATTGAGCGAGTAAAATTATTTATCGAGAATTACAAAAGTGAATAAACCTACCAATAAATACCTTGAAAATTATAATTTGATAATAATCTGTGGTTTCTTGATTTGCTTAATTTGTGTTTTAATTCAATTATTCGCAAAAAAACAGTTTTCATTAATCTCATCTGGTCAACAGGAATTATAATTTACCTCTTATTCATATTTTCTTATATAAAACGAAAATCAAAAGTGAAGACCCAGTTTTTTCAGAATGCTTTTAGAGAAAGGATGATAAAACTTGAAAAAGATAAATTCAAGCACCCAAATTTGGGTGTTAGAAAAATGATGAAATAATGTATTATTTCTCTGTAATTAAGAACATTACTTCATGTTAACTATGTTTGCGTTGAATAGTTCAGGCTAGAAAATGAATTAGAAATCATTTATAATGATGATGATTTGAAACAAAAATATTTTTCGAAGTAAGGAGAATCTCAATGCGTTGTTTTATAAACGTTATTGTTTGGAATAAAAGCATATAAATAATAGCTGAAAAACTTGGTGCAACTTTGTGCCAAACTTAGCTTTACTTTGTGCTCCAAAAAAATCTGAAAAAATCAGCCAAATCAGTCTAATCCGTGTCCCATTCTCCTAAAAAATAACTATACTTGCATGAAAAATCACTAAACTTTAATCCATGCTATACAAATGGCTGCTTGGTCACCAAATAAAAGAAGCTACCCGCTCTAAATTCTGGCAAAAACAGCTTGCTTTAAATATTGTTATCGGGTTTTTCATTTTTATCATGCTGATGTACCTGTTAATGCTTGGCTTGTTTATCGACAAGGTATTGCAGGAAATAAGGCCCGATGATAACCCGCTCGATATTTTTAACGGAATCCTACTTTATTACTTTGGGTTTGAACTAATGATGCGTTTTATGATGCAGAATTTACCTACAGTAAATATTGAATCGTACCTGCATCTACCCATAAAGAAATCAGCTATCATCAATTTCTTAAACCTTAAGTCTTTATTGGCAATTGGTAATTATTTGCCCTTGCTAGTTTTTATACCCTTTGGAATAAAGATAATTGCTGTTGATTACAATGGTTTTGTGGCCTTAATCTGGATAGTTTCATTGTTTTTTATTGCTTTAACAAACAATTTTATTGCCATTTACATCAAGCGCCAAATGACCAGCAAACCTATGATAACAGGCATTGCCGGGTTAACCTTGATAGCATTTATTTTATTGGATTATTTTAAAATTATCTCATTTGCATCCATCTCCAGGTCAGTTTTTAATGGTTTATTAGAAAACCCAGTTGGAATACTTGTTTCTGTTATTTTGTTGATATTGAGCTATTTATTGAATTTTTACTTTTTAAAATCAAAGCTTTACCCCGAAGAAATTGCTAAAAAAACAGAGATAGCTTCTGATTCATCAAAAGCATTCCAATATTTAAAACAATACGGGCATACTGGACAGTTAATCATTAAGGATATTAAGCTAATTTGGCGTCACAAGCGAACCCGATCGATTGTTTATATGGCACCTATTTTTTTGGGTTATGGCTTTTTCTTTTATCCCAATCCTGTTTATAGCGATGAAACCGCTTTTTTAATTTTTGTAGGCATTTTTATGATAGGAGGTATGATGCTAAATTACCTAAACTATGCATTTAGCTACGAAAGTGCCCATTTCGATTTCATTTTAAGTAATTACAAAGATTTTGATCAGTACTTAAGGCAAAAATTTATTTTCGGGGTAGTTATTTCTACTGTTTGTTATGTGCTTACTATTCCATACCTTTTTTTTGACTTAAAGATACTGTTTATCAATACCATGTGTTGGTTTTACAATGTTGGGGTATTATCATATTTATTACTTTATGTAGCTACCTTTAGCAAAAAGCGAATGGATTTAAGCAAAGGTGCAGCGTTTAATTACCAGGGAATGGGTGCTTCGCACTGGTTTTCAATGATTCCATTTTTCTTGTTGCCTTTGTTGTTTTACTGGCCGTTTTCTGCAACAGGATATCCAATTGGAGGGTTTATATTGATTGGCGGAATGGGCTTTATGGGATTAATCCTATACAAGCCATTAATGCAAATGGTAAAAAAACAGTTTTTAAAGAAAAAATACGAAATGGCCACTGGTTTCCGTAGTGATTTTTAAAATAAGTCATTAGACATTTGTCATTAGTCATTGGCAAAATACTTAATGACTAATGACCAATGAGATTAAGTAGTTGAGAAATTTCAACACAATTAATGTTAATAAGTAAAAAAGAAGAAGATGTTAAAGGCAATTCAACTTTCAAAAGCCTACTCAGGAACAAAAGTTTTAGATATTGAAGAACTATCTATTGCAAAAGGCGAAAGCTTTGGCTTGGTGGGCAATAATGGTGCAGGAAAAACCACCTTTTTCCGCTTGATTCTTGACCTTATACAAGCCAATACTGGTAAAGTAGTATCAAAAGATATTGATGTAAAAGAAAGCACCGATTGGAAATATTATACCGGTTCACATCTTGATGATGGATTTTTAATTGATTATTTAACACCCGAAGAATATTTTGAATTCCTGATGGGTGTTCATAAACTTTCAAAAGGCGATTTGGATGAGTTTTATGCAGACTTCAAAGAATTTTTTAATGACGAGATCCTTGGCAAACGAAAATACATTCGGGATTTTTCGAGTGGCAACAAACAAAAAATTGGCATTGCAGCTGCCTTAGTGGCAAAACCTGAAGTGGTTATTCTTGACGAACCATTTAACAGCTTGGATCCTACAACACAAATTCGTCTTAAGAACCTGTTAAATAAATTGAAAGAAGAAAAACAGTTGACTTTATTAATTTCAAGTCATGATTTAAGTCACATTACAGAAGTTTGTGAACGCATTGTGATACTTGAAAAAGGAAAAATTGTTGAAGATAAACCAACCAATGAAAATACACTAAAGGAGTTGACTGAATATTTTGCAGTTTAATCTGTTGTTTGCAGCTAAGTCATTGATTGTCAGATTTTTATCTAATGACTTTCTTGAGTGATTTCCTGTTTGAATTTTTTATATTCCAACTGAATAATCCCATCGGCCAAACCAATTTTTGGTACATGAATTTTTCCAATATCTGCCTGTTTCATTACATTTATGAAAATTTCAGCAGCAGGGATGATAACATCAGCACGGTCGGGATTAAAACCGAGTATTTTCATTCGGTCATCATAGCTGTAGCTTTTTATTTCTTTATAAATTTGTTTAAGCTCATGATAAAACAAGCCTTTACCCGTTTTATTTTCTGAAAATTTGTAGATTTTATTGATATTGCCACCAGAGCCAATTACCTTAATATCATCATATTTATCTTTTATTTCCGAAAGCCATTCATTCATGAAATCAATTTCCTCATCAGTAACCATATTTTTAAGCATTCGAATGGTTCCAACTTTAAAAGAGTGAGATTTTACAGCATCGCCATCTTCAAAAAGAGTAATTTCAGTACTACCACCACCAACATCAACAAACAACCAGCTTTTTCCTTTTTTCAGGTATTGATTAATTTGAGTGTTCCGAATGATTTCTGCTTCTTCATCACCACTAATTAATTCAATTTTCATCCCGGTTTCTTTATGAATCAGATCAATTAGTTTATTCCCATTTTTAGCCTCGCGCATGGCCGAAGTGGCACAAGCCCGGTAACGGGTAACACTGCTTGCTTTCATCAGCAAATCATATGATTTCATGATTCGGATGAGGTTAATAGCCCTATTTTTTCGAATTTCGCCGTATTCAAAAACGTCTTCCCCCAAACGGATGGGCATTCGAATTAATGAAGACTTTTTGAAATAGGTCTCCCCCTGATCTTCAATCACATTAGCCAATAACAAACGCATGGCATTGGTTCCAATATCAATTGCAGCAAATTTGAGTAAATTCATTTTGTTTAGTATTTTGAAAACTAGCGTGCTTCAGATAAGCTCTGTATAAATATTGGAGCTTACTATTTTACTACACTAAGTTTAAATTCCCAGTTTCAAAGTTCTATAGCAGGTCACTCGCCAAATCAGCCAAATAGCTTCTTTCTCCTTTTACCAGGTTGATATGTGCAAACAAATCCTGTCCTTTCATCCTGTCTGCCAGGTACGAAAGTCCGTTTGATTTTTCATCAAGGTAAGGAGAGTCAATTTGCTGAATATCACCAGTAAAAATCATTTTGGTACCTTCTCCTGCACGGGTAATAATTGTTTTTACTTCGTGTGGTGTTAGATTTTGTGCCTCATCAACAATAAAATATACATTGGATAAACTTCTTCCCCTGATGTATGCCAAAGGAGTGATTAACAACTTATCATCTTCAATCATTTCTTCAATACGGGCATAATTTTTACTGTTTTTACCATAGCGGTTTTTGATTACATTCAGGTTGTCCATCAATGGCTGCATATAGGGGCCAATTTTCTCTTTTGCACTTCCAGGTAAATAACCTATGTCCTTGTCGCCCAAAGCAATAATTGGCCTCGAAAGATATATTTGCTCAAAATCTTTCTTTTGCTGAAGGGCGGCTGCTAGCGCCAACAGAGTCTTTCCCGTTCCTGCCTTTCCGGTTAATGAAATAAGCTTGATTTCGGGCCGTACTAGTGCATCCAGTGCAAATGTTTGTTCTGCATTTCGGGGGGTAATGCCTGATGCTTTTTCCTTAATTACCCGGTTAATAATATTTTGAAAAGGATCAAAATGGGCCAGTGCACTTGAGTTTTCACCTTTTAAAATCATGTATTGATGAGCTTGTGGTGCTGCAGAAAATTCAAATTCTTCTACTGGTATACCCTCATCGGCTTTATATAATTTTGAAATCACGGCATCATCAACTCCCTCAATGGTTTCAATGCTGTGTTCAATTTTTTTAATATCGCTTACTTTCCCGGTTTTATAATCCTGAGAATAAATATCAAGCGCTTTGGCCTTCATTCTCAGATTAATATCCTGTGTAACTAAAATAGCATCTTTTTCCGGGTTAGCTATTTTTACATATTCGGCAACTGCCAGTATGCGATGATCCTGGGTGTCTTCTATAAAAGAATCTGAATGTTTCTCTGAGAATTTTTTTACAGTTTCTATACCTAGTTTCCCTTTGCCTTCGCCAAGAGAAACACCTCCATTAAAAAGTTCTTCACCAGATAATCGGTCAAGCTCTCTCATAAACTCCCTTGCCTGGAAATTTATTTGATCGTTCCCTTTTTTAAATTTATCTAGTTCTTCGAGTACAACTATTGGTATAATTACATCATTTTCTTCAAAATGGTAAATACATCTGTGATCGTGTAGAATTACGTTGGTATCAAGTACAAATATTTTACTTTTTTCTGGCATGTTTTTTTGTTTAATTTAATGACAAGATACTAATTTTATTTTCATTTTTGTTTGTAGATAGTGCCATATAAAGCTTAATTTTGGCAATAAATTTTCATAAACTACTTTAAATAAGTTTATTGCTTTTATATGAATTACCAACAAACTCTTGATTTTTTATTTAGCCAGTTACCTATGTTTCAACGGGTAGGTAAAGCTGCCTATAAAGCAAACTTGGATAATACACTGGCTCTTGATAATTATTTTGGTCATCCTCATCGATTGTTCAAAAGTATCCACATAGCCGGAACTAATGGCAAAGGGTCGGTTTCGCATATGTTGTCGGCTATTTTACAGAAAGCTGGTTACAAAACGGGTTTATATACATCGCCCCATTTAATTGATTTCAGAGAACGAATAAAAATTGATGGAAAAGAAATTCCTGAAAAAAAGGTCGTTGAATTTGTTGAAAAACACAAAGAAAAGTTTGCACCAATTAAACCTTCTTTTTTTGAATTGACTGTAGCTATGGCTTTTGATTATTTTGCCTCTGAAAAAGTAGATTTTGCAGTGATTGAAACAGGGTTAGGAGGAAGGCTTGATTCAACAAATATTATCGCCCCTGAACTTTCGGTAATAACAAATATTAGCAAAGACCATATGCAATTCCTGGGCGATACCATTGAGCAAATTGCTAATGAAAAGGCCGGAATTATAAAAACCGGCACTCCTGTGGTTGTTGGTGAATATCAGGATGATACAAGGATTGTTTTTGAAAAAAAAGCCAAAGAATTAAAAGCCCCGTTATTTTATGCCAGCAACGAGTTTTCTATTAATTACAGCATGCTGACTATTGATGATAAACAAATTTTTCAGGTGTATAAAAACAAAGATTTAATCTATCCTGATTTAAAACTTGATTTACATGGCCTTTATCAAAAAAAGAACCTTATAACAGTCCTAAAATCAGTTGAATTGTTAATTGAGAAAGGTTTTAATATAACAAAACAAGCTATTTATTTGGGATTAGAAAATGTAATTGGTTTAACTGGCCTGTTGGGTCGTTGGCAAACAATCGGAAGCAACCCCAGAATTGTATGTGATACTGGGCATAATGAAGCAGGTATTCATGAAATTCTAAAACAAATTGAAGCGACGGCATTTAAAAATTTACACATGGTTTTTGGGGTAGTTGATGATAAAAGCATAGACAATATTTTAGCCATGTTGCCAAAAGACGCATCATACTATTTTTGCAAGGCATCCATCCCCCGGGCGCTGGATGAAAAGATCCTTCACAAAAAAGCTACAAAATATAATCTTCGAGGCAATACGTTTGAGAATGTACAACTTGCATTGCAGAGTGCAAAGCAAAATGCTCAAAAAGAGGATTTTATCTTTGTGGGTGGAAGTACTTTTGTAGTGGCAGACTTGTTAGAAATTAGAGCTTAGCCTATTAAAACTAAGTTCCAATTTCCAATTTCTAAGTTCAAAGCTACGCAATATTTGTATAAACCGCTTGCACATCATCGTCATCCTCCAGTTTGTCGATCAATTTTTCAATATCTACCAACTTTTCTTCTGTAAATTCAACCGGGGTGGTTGGGATGCGCTGAAGGTTTGCTTTTGTAATTTCAATCCCCTTTTCTTCAAAGGCTTTTGAAAGGTCACCAAAATTAGTATAATCAGCATACACAAAAACAGTTTCTTCAAAGGTTTCAATGCTCTCCAAGCCCGAGTCAATAAGCTCTAATTCAAGTTCTTCCAAATCTATATTGTCCGATTTTGGAAATTCAAATACTGCTTTCCGCGAGAACATAAATTCTAATGAACCATTTGGGCTTAAAGAGCCGCCTGTTTTATTAAAATAAGATTTCACATTAGCTACAGTACGGGTGGTATTGTCTGTTGCACATTCAACAAAAACAAGCACTCCATGAGGGCCTTTACCTTCATAATTTATTTCGGTATACTCAGCTGCATCCTTTCCCGATGCTCTTTTGATAGCATTGTCAATATTATCTTTAGGCATGTTTTGAGCCTTTGCATTCTGAATGGCTGTGCGTAATGCTGCATTCATTTCAGGGTCTGTACCACCGGCCTTGGCAGCCACAGTAATTGCCTTTCCTAGTTTAGGAAAAATTTTCGACATTTTGTCCCATCGTTTCTCTTTTGCTGCTCTGCGGTATTCAAATGCTCTTCCCATGCTTAATAATTTAAAATTTGTGAGCGCAAAAATAGGAAATGAGTGGAACTTTGCCAAAGCTTTTTAAGTGAAGGGGTACTGATTTGTGAATGCCCGTGTTTTTGTGAGGGACTTTGACAAAGTTTTCATTATTTTAGCTTTTCAAATAAATTGATACACCTTTGGACATAATAGACAAAAAACTTCTAACCGACCTTAAAAAAAACAAGGAAAATGCCTTTGATGAACTATTCCGAAAGTATTTTCAAAACCTGGTTTGGTTTGCCATGAAAATGGTTAAAAGTAAGGAAATTGCAGAGGAAGTGGTACAGGATCTTTTTGTGAATTTTTGGGAAAAACGACATGAACTTGACTTAAAAGTTTCGATAAAGGCATATTTATACAGGGCTGTTTATAATAATTGTATTCATGCTTTAAGAAAGAATAAATTGCATGATAGCAGTGAATTAACTTTAGCAAATGAATTAACTGAAGATTTCGAAAACCTGCTGGAAATAAGTGAGTTGGAGACTAGGATTTTTGGTTTAATTGAGCAATTACCTACCGAATGTAAGCGGATTTTTAAATTAAGTCGGTTCGAAGAGTTAAAGTACAAAGAAATTGCAGAGCAACTTCAGATTTCGATAAAAACTGTAGAAACGCAAATGTCAAGGGCATTAAAATTTTTAAGAAAACACATGAGTGATTATATTAAACTGCTGATTTTATTTGCTTTAGAAATTTTTCTAAAAAAATAATCTTTTTTGTAGGGGTAGGGCTTCTTTTTTTTCTCTAAGTTACAGAGACAATTATGAACCTCATTGAGGTTTTTTAAAAGAAACCTTATTCTAATAAATTGAGGATATGACTATTTTAAACATTGAAAACAATTTAAACTAGTGGAGGAGATTAACAAAAATAGTATTGATGAGCTGCTAATACGGTACTTAACAGGTATTGCATCCAGTGATGAACTGGTTGAAGCTGAAAACTGGTTGAATTCAAATGAGGAAAACCGATCTTACTTTGAGAAATTCAAATCGGTTTACCAAATGAGTTCAAACTTGAAAGAGTATCAGCAAATTGATACAGAAAGTTCATTGAAAAGTGTGAAACAACGAATTGATTTTGGTAAACAAAAGGCGAAAGTTAGGCCATTGTACACTGCAATGAGGATAGCTGCAATATTAATTGTTGCTTTAGGCCTGTTCTTTATTTTTAAAGATAATGGAGCAGGAAAAGAGGTGCAAATGGCTAAAGTTAAAAGTCTTGACAACCTTAAAACCGTCTCATTACCAGATGGTTCCGTGGTGACTTTAAATGCTGCATCCCTTATTGAATACCCTGAGAAATTCAGTGGGAACGAGCGCAGGGTTAAGTTTTCAGGTGAAGCCTATTTTGAGATAGCACCTGATAAAACAAAGCCTTTTATTATTGAAACTGAAAAATCGGAAACACGAGTAGTAGGTACAGCTTTCAATTTAACGGCTTTAACTAATAGCGAAACAGAAAGCATTGTTGTAACAGAGGGAATTGTTGAATTTTCTGGAAAAACTAAGAAAACAATAACTCCTGTTCGTTTGGTAAAAGGAGAAAAGGCTGTTTTAAAAGCTGAATTAAAAAAGGAAAAGAACATCGATTTGAATTTTATGGCATGGAAAACCGGCATTTTACAATTTAAAAATGTTCCATTAAAACAGGCTTTAGCGAAAATAGCTGAACATTATAAAGTTGATGTAAAGGTTGCTGATTCGGAAATAGGTAACATGGATTTTCTTGCAGTATTTAATAATCAGAAATTTGAAGATGTGTTGGAGGTAATTGAATTAACCTTTGTAGATGTTGAGTTTGAGAAAAAAAATGATACTTATTGGCTAAAGAAGAAATCGAATTAAAATTTATGCGGTATAAAAGGTTTAGCCAGTTAGCTTTCGGTTTCATTTTTTTTGTAGTACTGCTTTTTTTTGAAAATCAGGTAAATGCACAAGGAATATTGTCACGAAAGATAAGCATTTCGTTTAAGCAAAAAAGTATTGAAGAGGTGGTCAGGTATCTGCAAAATTACCAGGGAGTTGCATTTTCATATAGCCGAAATGTTATCAATTTGCAGCAAAAAGTTTCTGGCTCCTACCAAAATGTTGATTTAAAAACAATGCTTAACGATATTTTTAGTCAGTCTGATGTTATTTATCAATACAAGGCAGGCATGATTATCTTACAGCCTAAGCCACAAAACCTTGATAAAATTTTGATTACCGGAACCATAAAAACAATAGATGATGGTCTGCCTGTTGAATTTGCAGGAGTCCAGCTACATTCTTCCGGAAAAGGAACCATTACCGACAGCAAAGGAAAATTTAGTATGATTATTAAAAAAGAGGCATTGAAAGATTCATTAATGGTTTCATCAATAGGGTTTTACAAAAAAAGTTTTAAGGTTTCTTCATTTACAAAAAAGGCTCAACATGTGGTTTATCTGCAACGAAGAATCATTGATTTAAAAGAACTTAAAATTAAGGCAAGCGATTACAAAACCATAAAAGCGGGGAATAGGAAAAGAATCTCATTTGGCTCAATTTATATCGATACACAAGGACAACAGACAGCGTTGTTCATTAAGAACAAAAAAAGAAAAAAAGGTACAATAAGCGCTGTTCGTTTTTATTTGTCAAAAAAAGGAAATACGAATTCACCATTCAGGGTGCGGATTTATAAAAGAGAAGTGAATAGCCCCAAACCTGGTAAAGATTTACTAAAAGAAGTAATTATTGCCAAACCTGATGTAAAAGGGGGGTGGTACAAGGTTGATTTATCGCAATTTCATATCGAGGTGCCCGAAGATGGCTTTTTTGTAGCAATTGAAGGGATTTATCCATATGATTATTTACAGGAGGACGCTGGTTTTAATGATTTGTCTGATAACGAAGAACGTGTGCCCAATTCAGTTTCTTATGGTCAGCGATTGGGCTACAGCAACAAAAAAGGTAAAAATACCTGGCATTATTCACTGGCGCATACCTGGTTTCAATTAAACGACCAAAATTATAATGTAATGATCTCAGCAGAGATACAATTTAGAAAATAGAACCCAGAAATTAGATAGAATATATGATTAAGAAGGTTTACATATACATACTCGCATTTGCAGTTGCATTTTTTCAGACTGTTTTTGTGAATGCCCAGTGCAATGATGAGCTGGTTGAAAAGGCGATTACCAACAGTGGAATGGACGCTTTGTTTATTCGGGAATTTAAGATAAAACAAGGCGAAAAAAAGAAGCGAAAAAAAGACAAAAGGGCAGTTCCGGTAAGTCGTTTCAGTGTACGTTTGAACAGCTCTATTCAGTACAGGTTTAATGTTGAGAACGACCTGCAAAGCCAAACCCGGGCCATTTTGCAACTTAGAAAAGGCAACCTTGTACATGCAAGTACCTATGATGTTGAAAATCAGTCGGATATTGGACGCTTTGATTTTCTTTGCCAGGAAGCAGGACAGTACCAGGTATTGCTTTCTTTTTTGGATGGCAACCCTGGTTGTGCTGTTGGTATAATGTCGGTGGTGGTAAATGATTCAACGGTAACAGGTGGCTTGCTTGATTCAGTCCACTCGCAAAATATTTTGTATGCTGGTACAGATAATTATGTTGATATTGCATCATCCACTAATCCAAAAGGTACTCTTAACGTGGCTATTGATCGGGGTACGATTAATAAAGAAGGAGGACTTTACCGCATTTATGTGTCCGATGAAGGGCCGGTAACGATTGATGTAACTGCTATTGATAGTTTGGGGCAGGTGAGCGAAAAATTTAAAACTGAGTTCAATGTCCAAAAACGCAGTTTACCAGGCATCAAGTTTTTAGGAAGCAGTGGGGGTATCATCCATAAAGAAGAAATTATGACTTCAATGCCTTATTTATCAGTAGAGAACTGGCGCTGGAGTGATTCATTTAAGCTAAAAATGTTTACAGTATCAAATAGCCTTACATCAACCGGAATTTCAAATACTAGTTCAAGTATGATGACATCAAGGCAACTAAATTTAATAAAGGAATTAAGCAGTGGCGACACTTTTTATATAAAAGACATTGTTGTGGAAGATAAAAACGGACAGGTATATAATTTGCCACCGTTAGGGTTTATTCTTTCAGACTGAAATAGAACTTAGAAATTGGAAATTAGAACTTAGTATGGATAAATTTGCTTTTCTTTTCTAAGTTCAAAGTTCTAATATTTATGCTGAGCTTGTCGAAGCACACTAATTTCTAAATTGGCTAAAATCAATACTCATTTTTGTTAATCATTCATAATTGTCTCTCTGAAAATTGAATGTTAAATTAATGATTATTAAAATTTTAGCTATGAAAACAAAAATTATCTTTTTGGTGTTAATTGCTTTTGCAATTGTTCAAAGTAGTATTGCGCAAATAACTGTTAGTGGAACAGTTTTAGATGAAAACAATCAAGGCTTGCCTGGTGTAAATGTTGTTGAAAAAGGAACAACTAATGGTACAATTACAGATTTAAATGGCCAATATAGCCTGACTGTGGCTAATGAAAGTTCTGTTTTAGTCTTTTCTTATATTGGTTACGCAAACCATGAAGTTGCTGTAAACAATCAATCCAATATTAGAGTAACTTTAAACCCCGATCAACAATCTTTGAGTGAAGTGGTGGTGGTTGGATATGGTTCAAGAGTTAAAAGCTCTGTAAGGAACATATTTAGAAGCTCAAAACGAAAAAGTCGTAAGAACAAAAATCAATCAACAATAACTTCAGGTGCAATTATTAACAACAGCCCAAAAGGTTTTATAAAACTCAATAACAACAAATCATTAAACGAACCAATAACAGGTTCCGAATCTTATTCCAACATTAAAGAAAACGCTTTTAAACTAGTAAGTACCGACCCTCTTTCAACCTTTTCTGCTGATGTTGACAGGGCTGCCTACAGCAACATCCGCAGGTTTATTAACAATGGACAAAAACCACCTGTTGATGCGGTAAGGATTGAGGAAATGGTCAACTATTTTCATTACAATTATCCTCAGCCAAAATCAGAGCACCCAATAGAAATCTACAGCGAAATGTCAGTTTGTCCATGGCAATCGAAGCATAAATTGTTGCATATTGGCATGCAAGGGCGTAAAATTGCCGATGAAAGTCTTCCACCAAGCAACTTTGTGTTTTTAGTTGATGTATCTGGCTCAATGTCAAGCAGTAACAAGTTGCCTTTGTTGAAAGATGCACTTAAATTGTTGACCAATAACCTTCGGGAGAACGACCGGGTGGCAATTGTTGTGTACGCAGGAGCAGCTGGAATGGTACTACCTTCAACTTTTGGCTACAACAAAGAGAAAATTATTACCGCATTAGATAAACTTACCTCAGGGGGTTCAACAGCTGGCGGGGCAGGTATAAAGCTCGCCTACAAAATTGCCAAAAAAAATTATGTTCACAATGGCAACAACCGTGTGATACTTGCTACCGATGGCGATTTTAACATAGGGGCTTCCAGTGATTCAGACATGGAGAAACTAATTGAAGCCAGACGAAACGATGGTATTTTCTTAACCTGCCTTGGTTTTGGAATGGGCAATTACAAAGACTCAAAAATGGAAACCCTTGCCGATAAAGGAAATGGTAACTATGCCTACATTGATAATATTGACGAAGCAAAAAAGACCTTGGTGAGTGAATTTGGTGGAACCATGTACACCATTGCCAAGGATGTAAAACTACAGGTTGAGTTTAATCCTGAAAAGGTAAAGGCTTATCGATTAGTTGGTTATGAAAACAGGGTGCTTGCAGACGAAGATTTTAATGACGATACTAAAGATGCTGGTGAAATGGGAGCGGGGCACACAGTTACTGCTTTGTACGAAATTATTCCGGTAGGGGTTGAAAGCAAATTTTTACCTGATGTTGATGAACTTAAGTACCAATCCAGCAAAATAAATGCATCAAAAGAAATGGTAAATGTAAAAGTACGTTACAAAAAGCCTTTAGGAGACAAAAGCATAAAGTTTGAAGTACCGGTAAAAAACGAAAAGACCAATTTAAACGAAACTTCTGATAATTATCGATTTTCGGCCTCAGTGGCATTATTTGGTATGTTGCTACGCAATTCTAAATACATTTCGCATGGCAATTATACTACTGTACTGCAAATGGCAAAAGAAGGCAAAGGCTTGGACAAAGCAGGTTACAGAGCTGAGTTTATTAAACTAGTAAATAAGGTTTATAAATCGGATTTAGCTAAAAAGTAACAAAACCAGCTTAGTCGTCTAGTGGGTTGATAATAGGTGAATGCAGTATTTTATTTGGCTTTACTCTAAAAAAACCACCCGCTTGACGTTTTTTATACAAAGCCATTTTGAAATATTGTAAATTGAAATTTTAAAATGGCTTTGTATATGCCGATCGACTGGCAGTTTGGTTTGCAAGCTTGTGAAGCAAACCAATTACTAACAGCGGTTCGGTATAAAATCATAGACAATAATTTTAGTAATCAAGAAAACGATAACTATGAAAAAATCAATCTTTATCCTTATCTCAATACTACTTTGCTTTGCTTTTGGTATTTCAAATTATTCAAAACATAGCAAACCAGTTAATAAAAGCAAGCAGACCAGAGAAACCTGGACAATTACCGGAACAGTCACAACTGCTGAAGAAGGCGACCCATTGCCGGGCGTAAATGTAATGATTAAGGGTACGCAGCAAGGGACAATTACCGATTTAGATGGTAACTACAGAATAGATGTCGTTGATTCAAACAATGTTTTGGTATTTTCTTTTATCGGATTCGAGAGTCAGGAGATCACCATTGATAACCAGACTGTTATTGATGTTGCATTAATTGAAGATCGAGTTTCATTAGAAGAGGTTGTGGTGGTAGGTTATGGTACTGTTAAAAAAAGTAGTTTAACTGGGAGTGTGGCCTCTGTATCTGCTGAAGAACTTAAAATGCCAACCCCTAAAACCTGGAAACGTTCCAATAAATCTGTAAATGCTGTGCGTTTGTCTGTTGGCGACAATGAAGATGATACTTTAATGTTGATTGGCACAGAGATGAAAGTGCAAGTGGATGGCTTTAGGGCAAGAGTATTGAGTAATTATTATTTTTATTCTGAGGATGATAACTACGAAGGAACATTCAAAATACGTATGCCTACTGGTGCTTCTCCTTATTATTTTGCTTTTGGACCAACAGAATATTTAAACAAAGAGGATGATGAATATGTAAGCTTTGAAGATTTTTATGACATTGATATTTACGATTATTACGAAGGGGATTCCTTGCAATTAATCCATAGTAAAATTCTAGACACAAAATCGGAACAATGGAAACAGCCAAAGGAAGCCAAAGTAGTACCACTTCAAAAAGCTGCTTATGCCTATACCGAAACTGTTCGCGGACAGACGGATCCTATGCTGGCTGAGTGGGGTGGGGCCGATGTATTTAATTGCAGGGTTTTTCCTATTGAAGGTTACCATGTCCACCGAGTGGTGATTGGTTACGACGTAAACCTAACCAGTATTAACAACGACAAAGTCTTTAATTTAAATATCCCTAAGTCGTCGTCAGCAACCTCCATTGATTTAACGGTGAAGAAATTAACCAATGCAAGAACCAGTGTTTCCTATAAAAAAGGATTAACAGAGGATGATACCTATTACAAACTGAGTCTTGAAAGTCCGGATTCTTCAAATATTGAGGTTCGTTATGTCCAAACCGGAAATATTTTGTTGACAGATGAAAACAAAGACTATTTTGCTTCGTCTTTTACATTGGATTTACCAAAGAATGAGAGGAAAAGCAAGGCAAAGGATGCTGTTTTTGCCATTGATGTTTCGGCTAGTTCTAATCCTGACAAGTTTAATGTATGGTTGAAACTTTTAAAATCAACACTCAACAATAACCAACAAAGTATCAAACGCTTTAATGTGCTGTTTTTCAATATCGAAACTTTTTGGTATCAGCAAAACTATGTTAAAAACACCCCTGAAAACGTAAATCGATTGATGGAATTTTGCAATCAGCTTTCCCTTGAAGGTGCAACTGATATTGGAACAGCAGTTAACGAATTTTGTAATCCTTCATGGGCAAAAAACAAAAGTGAAAAGAATATTTTTTTGATGTCTGATGCATCAGTTACCTGGGGAAAAGAAGAGTTGTATTCAATTAGCTCCGGTATTGGCAAAAAAAGCATTATTTATGTTTACAATACAGGAATTTCGGGTACCGATATGAATGTTTTGGCTCATTTGGCAAGGGAATCTGGAGGAAGTTTATTTTCGGTGACAGGCGAAGATGAAATTGAGGCAGCAAGCAAAGCTTTTAATTATGAAGCCTGGGCTGTTTTGTCGGTAAAACTTGCGGGCTGTAGTGATTTATTGATTCAGGGCAGGCCAAAATATATTTTTCCCGGGCAAAAAATTATTGTATGTGGGAGAAGTGTTCCTTCAAAAGATGCCGTTCTAGGGTTAACACTTGAAAATGGTGGCAAAAAGCAAAACCTCAAGCTAGGGTTTGACCATACAATTGTGTCAAACCTGACCAAAAGAGTTTATGGTCAAGTGGCTGTTAATCAGGTTGAAAGCTTTGATTTTTTGGCAACAAAATATGCTGTCCCGTATGCCATGCACTTTAAGGTACCAGCAAAATCTTGTTCAATGTTAATGTTGGAAAGCGAAGAAGATTATAAAGAGTACAATATCGAACTGGAGAAAAAATCGGAAGTTGTTAAAAACTCAACCGTGGGAAAAATTTTATCGGATTTGTATAAAGAAGTTGAGAATTCAAAGGGTCTTGAAAAAGATAAATTAATCAGTCAGCTTGAAAAACTTTCAAAGGCGGATGGTGTTGATTTCGAATTTTCAGATACACTTAGAAAAATAATTGAAAAAACACCGGCAAAGTATTTTCGAATTGAACCATCATCTTTTAGGTGTAAAAATCATTTTAAACAGGCACTTTCTGATACTTTGTTGCTCGAATTGGCCAAAGAAACTCCTCAATTTGGCCTAATTGAGTCTGAGGCTGACTCTTTGTTCAAGAAGTTTGGCAAGTATGATGCCTTAAAAATGCTAAGTACTATAGTTGAAAGAAATCCAAATGATGGTGTATTGTTGCAAGATGTAGCTTTTTCGGCTATGCGGCTGGGTTTGAGTGAACATGCCTATTATTTGTTCAAAAAAGTGACTGAAAAACGACCCCATCAACCACATGCCTATTTAGCCCTTGCGCAAATTTTAAACGATATGGGAAACAATGATTTAGCAAGAATTTATTACGAAATTGCATATACTGCTAAATGGGACAGAAGATTTGAAGATATTAAGGCGGTTGTTGGATTGGATTATCTTCGGTTTTTGAAAAAAGTGAAAAAGCAACGAGCACATCTCCGTTCAAAAAAAATTGCAAAAAAGAGAATAGTTAATCTAAAAAGCTATTTAACAAGCGATGAAGTGGATATGGATCTTGATCTGGACAGTATTGGTTTAATGATTTCAATGGTTTGGAATACTGATAAAACCGACTTTGATCTATATGTAACTGAACCCACAGGAGAGGAATGCTCGTATAGTCACACAAGGACTAAAGCAGGTGGGTGGATTTCCAACGATGCTACCGAAGGTTATGGTCCGGAGCTTTATATGAGCCCTTTTAGGGAAAAAGGGAAGTATAAAATAAGTGTTGATTATTATGCTGATGATGATAGCCGTGCATCAACACACAGCCAGGTTTATTTGGTTATTTACGAAAACTGGGGCAAGAAAAACGAAAAAGTAACACGTAAGGTCGTATCCCTAAAAAAAGAAAAAGAAGGACAGGATGTTATGGAAATTGATGTTGATTAAGAGTTTGTACTATAGGAATTTAATGTCTATTTAATAGAATGTTTGAACACCGATAATACTGATTTTTTAAACGCTGATTTTCACAGATTTGAATTTTAGATCCGTGTTTTTTAGCGTTTTTTACATCCACATTATCCGCGTTCTATGATAATTCTGATTTGAACTGGCTAAAAACACCAAAATATCTTTATGGAAATTCACCATTCTTGAATCTATTAAATACAAACAGATTCATTTTTAACAAAACAAAATATTTTAGCTATGAAAAAGATAAGTTTACTCACTTTGCTCTTTGTTTTTTCCGTTTTCCAGGCAAGCTTTTCGCAAACTGCAGTTACTGGAACGGTGACTGATAAAAGTAGTGGAAACCCTTTGCAAGGAGTTAGTGTGGTTGAAAAAGAAACGGGGAATGGCACAATTACCGACCACAAAGGAGAGTTCAAATTATTTGTAACAAATCCTAAAAGAACGTTGGTTTTTACTTGTATTGGATACGGAACTAAAGAAATAAAGTTAAAAGGCCGGAAAAAAATAAATGTTCAGTTAAAGGCTTCTGGTTTAGTTGCCGAAGATGATCTGGAAATTTTGGATGAAGAATATAATGATGCTCCCACTACAATTGAAAAAAAGGAAACTGTTAAAAGAGATAGAACAAAAACCAGGAAGTCTTATCTTTTAAAAGGCCGGAAAAAATCCTTAAGTCAAAGTATAAGTGGTAAAGAACAGGGTAGGTCTAAAATTTACAGTCCACAAGGTTTTGTGAAAGTAAATAATTATAAGGCTTTAAATGAGCCTGTTACAGGCAGTGAGTCCTATGCTAAAATAGACGAAAACGGGTTTAAACTAGCCCAGACCAATCCTCTATCTACTTTTTCAGCAGATGTTGACAGGGCATCTTACAGTAACATCCGTCGCTTTATTAATAATGGACAAAAACCACCTGTTGATGCGGTAAGAATAGAAGAAATGGTCAACTATTTTCATTACAATTATCCCGAACCAAAATCAGGGCATCCCATAGAAATATACAGCGAAATTTCGGTTTGTCCATGGCAATCAAAACATAAATTGTTGCACATTGGCATGCAAGGAAAAAAGATAGCTGATGAAAGCCTTCCACCAAGTAACCTTGTGTTTCTATTGGATGTATCTGGCTCAATGTCAAGTAGTAACAAGTTGCCCTTGTTGAAGGATGCACTTAAATTGTTGACCAATAATCTTCGAGAAAATGATCGTGTGGCCATTGTGGTGTATGCAGGGGCTGCTGGTTTAGTTTTGCCATCAACCTTTGGTTATCACAAAGAAAAAATAATTGAAGCATTGGATAAATTGACCTCTGGTGGCTCAACAGCCGGAGGTGCAGGTATTAAACTGGCCTATAAAATTGCCAAAGAAAATTATGTGCACAACGGCAACAATCGTGTAATTCTGGCTACAGATGGCGATTTTAATGTGGGTGCTTCAAGTGATGCAGATATGGAAAAACTGGTTGAAGAACGCCGAAATGATGGTATTTTCTTAACCTGTTTGGGTTTTGGAATGGGTAATTACAAAGACTCAAAAATGGAAACCTTGGCCGATAAAGGAAACGGAAACTATGCCTACATTGATAATATTGATGAAGCTAAGAAAACACTTGTAACAGAGTTTGGAGGTACCATGTACACCATTGCAAAAGATGTAAAATTGCAGGTGGAATTTAATCCTGCTAAAGTAAAGGCTTATCGATTAGTGGGTTACGAAAACAGAATGTTAAATGATGAGGATTTTAATGATGACACCAAAGATGCCGGTGAAATGGGAGCAGGGCACACCGTAACTGCTTTGTACGAAATTATTCCTGTAGGTGTGGAAAGTAAGTTTTTGCCAGATGTTGATAAGCTAAAATATCAATCCAGTAAAATAAACAGGTCTAAAGAAATGGTTAATGTAAAGGTTAGATATAAGCAACCACTGGGCGATAAAAGTGTGAAATTTGAAGTACCAGTAAAAAGCGAAAGGGCCAATTTAAATGAAACTTCGGATAATTATCGCTTTTCTGCCTCGGTGGCTTTATTCGGAATGCTACTTCGTGATTCAAAATATGTTTCGCATGGTGATTATTCAACTGTATTGCAAATGGCAAAAGAAGGCAAAGGGTTGGATAAAGCTGGATATCGTGCAGAATTTATTGAATTGGTAAACAAGGTTTATAAGTCGGATTTGGCTAAAAAATAACAGATGTGGCTTTTTCAAATAAGAAACAGCTCAAAGAGCTGTTTTACAGTAGCACAGCTTTCCTAAGCTGTGTTTCTTTGTTTTTATCACCTGATGAATATTAAATCAACGCAAAGATTCACTGAATGGCTAAGATTAATTTGGCTGAAATCCTTAAATTTGTAGCTGCCAAATTACACTTAAATGAAACTGAAAATTTACTGCTTTGTAGTTTTACCTGTCTTACTTTTAGCTTGTGGCATGCAAAAGGACGTTGCCATTGAGCGGACATGTTCAACTAAATACCCTGTTGTACTTGTTCATGGTGTGGGCATGCGCGATGATTTAGGCATAGTTAAGTATTGGAGCAAAATACCCAAAGTATTGGAAAAAAATGGTGCTTGTGTTTTCCTGGCCAATCAGGATGCCTTTAATGGTCATGTGGAAAATGCCATTAATCTGAGAAACAGGGTGCTTGATATTTTGGAAAAAACCAAATCGGAAAAAGTTAACCTTATTGCCCATTCAAAAGGAGGGTTGGAGTCCCGGTATATGATAACCAGGTTGGGAATGGCAGATAAGGTGGCCAGTCTTACAACCCTTGCAAGTCCACACAGGGGGAGCTTTTTGGCAGATACTATTCTGAGCTGGCTTAGCAAAAAGGAATGGTTGGATAATGTTATAAACTTAGTAAACAACTATGCTCATTTTTCTGGAGATGAAAAACCAGATGCCCTTTTGGCAGCAAAAAACCTTACAACAGGCTATATGCAACATTTTAATCATTCAGTACCCAATATGCCCCAGGTGTATTACCAAAGCTTTGGGGGAATGGTGACAGATGATTATCCTGCATTAAAAATTCGTTTTCAGCATAAAATAATGTTTGAAGTTGAAGGTGAAAATGATTGCACGGTTTCAAAAAAGTCTTATCAATGGGGTGATTTTAAGGGAGTTGTAAGTAGTGATCAGGAGTTTGGTGTTTCACATTTTGATATTGTTGGCATGCGTTTTTTGAGCAAACAAAGCACTTTCGATGCTGAAGGGTTTATTGTTAATATTGTTAAAGGTTTAAAACAAAAAGGGTTTTAATCTTTGGTGTATTGTGATTGGTATATTTGTATATTTGAGATTATAGAACATAATATATAAATAAACCAATACATTAATATACAATTACTTATATCATATTACTTTTCATTATAAAACATAAAGTTGCTGACTGTTATTTCTAAATTTTTCAATCTTTCATCATCTGCATAAAGCTCTACATCGCCCATCGCAAAATCAGGTATATTAGTACCAGAATAGTTTAGCGTTAAGCTTACAGGCGAATCGGCAATTTTACTTCCTTTTTCTGCAAAAATTCCCCCGCCAAAATCCCAGCCAAACCCAGAGAATTTAAAATCAGCCTCGTTCCATTTTCTCAAATCAGCCAAAGACATTCCTAACCACAAGCCAGTTTCTGTTTTAATGGATTGTTTGCCTGTAATTTCATAATTCTCATCATACAGGTTTTCTGAAGCTTCGATCCACGATAAAGTATTGTCTTCATCCCATACAAATTTGATAACATTTCTATTTTCAGGATCGGTAAGTAGGCTGACTTCCTTTTCTATTGTGCCTTCTGCAAAGCCCTCCACGCTGTTTTTAATATTGGAAGCACCAAATTTTTCAAGAAGCGCTTCTTTGTTTTTAATTTTTGCGTAATCTTCAAAATAAACAGATTTTTTTGCTGTAGGTTTTTCGACTGCTTTTTCATCAACTCCTTCTGCTATAGGGCTTTCTTCTTTTGATTTATTTTCTTCATTTTTTTTGCTTGTTTCACTACAAGCACTAAAAATGAACATTCCGATTAAAAATAGCATTAGATAATTTTTCATAATGGTTGAAATTTTGTGGGTTATTTTAATTTAAATGTCCATGTAAATTCAAAGGTGGCAACATCATTTCCGTTTTTGTCTACACCAATTGATTTAATCGTAGCAACTTGCCCTTCATCTGATTCCAGACACTTTTGAACAGCCGAAAATATTTTTTCTCCCTCGTTACAAGTAAAAATTATTTTGCCAGTTGCTTTTTTTATGAAACTTGCTTTCATATCCAAAACTAAAAGAGAAATTGGCTTTTTGGTTTCCTCAACTGCAGCAAGGGCTAGAATGCCGGTAGACAATTCAGCAGCCATACTTAAAGCCGCAAAATAGATAGAGCGGAAAGGATTTTTTGTAAGGTATTTATAAGGAATGGAAACAACTGCTTTTTTTGGTGTGATTGCTGTAACCCTTAGTCCTGCTAAAAAGCCAAAAGGCAACTTCATTAGCATAAATAAGCGCATTTTAAAGTTGTTTTGCGCTAATTGGATAATTTTGTTGCTATTTTCCATTGATTTAGATGACGCTTCAAGATCCCAAGGGACGCTTGAAGGTCAAATTTTAATTTAGAAGCTGTAATTCTTAAAAACAATATTTATTTTCTTCCAGCATTTTTGCTGCTATTCTTCTGCGTGCTAACCTAACATTAACAGGTTGAGCCTTGGTGTAGCGTTTCATACCCATTAACATGCCCATTTGCTCATCACCTTCAGCAAATGAGTTAACAGCATCTACTCCTTCTTTATTAATTCGATAGGAGGTATCATAAAGATATACATCCAGCATATCTTTGTAAAGCGAAGCTTTTTCTTCTCCCAGTTTTCCAACTAATTTCTCAACCCTGAGTAGCATTGATTCAGCTGCATAGGTGTCAATTAGCATGTTTGCCGCATTAAAAAGTAATTCTTGCTCTTCATCTAATGTTTGCATAAATTTTTGAATGGCAGCCCCGGAAACCATCAAAATGGCTTTTTTGAATTTTTCAATCAGTTTTTTCTTTTCTTCAAAATAATCACTGCTTGGTGGGGCAAAGTCTGGAATTCCCATTAATTCTTTTGCCACTTCCTGTGCAGGGTTCAATAAATCCAATTCACCTTTAAACCCTCGTTTGAGCAGTTCCCCAACAATAACCATTCGGTTGATTTCGTTGGTTCCTTCAAAAATCCGGTTAATACGAGCATCACGGAATGCTTTTTCAACACGAGTTTCTGCTGAATAGCCCATTCCTCCATAAATTTGTACGCCTTCATCTGCAGTATAATCCAACGCTTCGGAACAAGCAACCTTTGAAATTGATGCTTCAATTGAAAACTGGCGCATCCCTTCAATTGTTGCTTCTTCTTTGCTTATGCCTGATTTAATCAATGAGGCGATAGCATCATCAATGTTCTGGCTTGCCCTGTAAGTTAGCGATTCTGCTGCAAATAATCGAATAGCCATTTCGGCCAGTTTGTATTGAATAGCCGTAAAATTACCAATGGTTTTTCCAAATTGCTTACGTTCGTTGGCATAATTGATTGCATAGGTTGCTATTCCTTTGGAAGCACCAATTGTAGCAGCCCCAAGTTTAATTCTACCAAGGTTAAGAATGTTTAGGGCTATTTTGAAACCTCC
>JBNKJW010000164.1:0-11856 GCA_050291445.1 Bacteroidales bacterium
ATTTAGCACAGGAATGTAAAAAATAATAGAATTTATTGCATGTAAATTAATTTAAGAAAGAAATAACCTCATTTTTATTCCTCTACTCCCTGTTCTTGGAATGAGAAAAATCAAAATTAGGGAGTTTTCTTAGAGGCACTAGTTAGTATTGTTTTTAGAAATTGAAAGAAATTAACATGCTTTGCACCTCAAAGATGCTTAGCATGTTAGCATGTTTTGTTGAGAGAATTTACTCCTCACGATCTTCACCATTCCCCTTCCTCGTTCCCCTTGCCTTTATCTTGGCATTCATTTCTTCAATAATGCCTTCAAGATTGCTAAAAAGTTTATGGTATTTTGGTCTTCTGTTACATCAAGAACAGAATCGAGATTATTCAGGATTTTATCGAAAGTTTACCCTGGCTTTTTTAACATTTTCGCCAACCAGTTTTTCTTCGCTGTTTTTCTTTTTGCCAATTATTTTTGAGATTTTCGATGATATGGTTTGGATATGTTCCCAAAATCACTTTTTCGACTTCTGTGTTGTCCATGAGCCTTGAGTTTTTATTGAAAAAATAGTTATTGCAACAACATGCTAAGCATCTTAAAGATGCTTAGCATGTCTCTACATTCAATAACCAAACTACACTAACTTTACATCATGTACTTTGAAGAAGATAAAACCTACCACATTTACAACCGAAGCAACGAAAAAGTTTTCTTCAATGCTGACAACTACCTTTACTTCTTAACGAAAGTTATACTAAGCCAGTTTGAAATATTGTAAATTTAAATTTTAAAATGGCTTTGTATATGCTGATTGACTGGCGGTTTTGGTTTGCAAGCTTGTGAAGCAAACCAATTACTAACAGTGGTTCGGTATAAAACAAAAAGACCACAAAAGTGGGGCTAATGAAGAACTTAACAGAACAGGAAAAAATTAAGCTTTTTAATTCATAAATCAGGCAGGGCGAGATAAAATCAGCCCTGTTCTTTTATACAATTGTTAGCAAAATCCTTAACATTAGTTGGAAATGGTAAATGAATAATTCAATGTACCTTTTTTCATTTTTTCTAATGTCTTTTTGTATTCGGCCAGGTTTTTATGTTTTTCTTTTTCAGCAAGCATTATTGATTTGGTTTCAAGCTCTATTGCTTTTTGTTTGTTACCCATAAAGTATTCTAAGTGCGCATAAGTATCTGTATAAAAATGGTTGCCAGGGCTTAGTTCTACCGAAGATTTTGACCATTCGAGTGCTTTTTTAACAAGTTTTTTGTTGTTATTATGTTTTGATACTACCTGCCAGGACATTGAATTACACATTGCGGTTATATAGTATTCAAAATCATCTATGTACGGAGCATTTTCACTATGAATGTCATAATATTTTTTTAATTGTCCCGAATAATTCTTAGGCTGGGGCATAATTTCTTTAAAGAAAATATCAAAATCGTCAAATGGCTGTTCCCCCAACATTAATAAATAGTCATAATAATGAAATATTATATGCAACCTTTGTTCTTTTTTCTGTATTAAATTTTTAAATATGGCCTTTACTATTTCAGGAAAATCTCTTTTAGTTCCTTCTTGGTTAAGTATATTTTCAATTTCAATAAAATGATTGTTATTATACTGTGTGTACCCGTATTGAATTAACTTTGTTTCTATCTGAAACCTGGAAAGGTATAAACAAAAATCATAGTATTCTTTTGCTGTTTCAGGATATTTGCTTTTACCTGTTATATCTCCAAAAAAAGGATAAGATATAAAGTGGAAGGCTAATTTTGCAAAATCAATGTCTATTGTTTCATCATTTTTATGCTTTTCAATTAGTAAAGATAAGCCTTTAAGTACTTCGGCAGAGTTTATTGCCGGCCAATAGAAATTAATTGCTGTGTTATCTTTTTTGTTGTCATTAGTATTATTTTCCGTAATTTCAAACAAATCATCATCATGTTGCTTTTTCTTTATGGCTTTTTTAACAAACTGGTTATCCCAATATTTGCCTAGTTCTAAAAAATCTTCAGCTGTTAAAGTCCCATTGTCACATTTTTTTTTGAATTTGTTTAGGGCATCTACTGCTAAAATATTCCTCGACAATTTTTTATCAAGCGATCTGTATTTATAACTATAATCCTTAGCACTAATATTTTCCTTATAAATTACATCTAAATCACTGTTTAAAGCAATAACTTCATTAACGTTTTCCGATTTATACTTTTTTAGCGTTTTTATGTCCTCAGGCTTGGCCAGGTACAAAACATATCTGTCAAAATAGTAATCAGATAAATAATCTAACGATGAGTTTTTATGTACTTCAGCTGCAATATCTTCAAAGTAGTATTTTGCATTATTATCCAACAATGTATTAAAAATCAAAAGTATTTTAGAATCGTTTTGTTTCAGTATTGTAATCGCTTTTTCCAGACTTTCTATCTTAGGATATTCAACATCATAACCTCCTGGAGATACTGTAGCAACAGGTTTATATACAAATTTTGGGTTGTTAAACTTTTTACAGGCTGCTTTTTCAACCTCAAAAGGCATATTCCAGCTTTGTACAGAGTCGGAAGCTGTTCTTTTCACATATTTAGCAGGCGGGTTATTAACTGAAAAAAAACCGCGATTAACAATTAATTTTCCTGTTGTTTCTATTTGTGCAAATACCAGACTATTATATGGTTTTCGCGAAAGATGCCGATAACCAAAATATACATTTGCAGCATTAGGCGACAACTTAAACTTATCAACATAAAACTTTTCCTGTTTGTATACAATTTCAATTTCGTCGGTACGCGGAATCTTAAAACTAAATCCTTCCTCTTCGGGATTGGTGTTAAATAACCGGGTTTCAAAAATTAAATTTAAATAATTAAACGTATTGCTTTCTTTAATTTTGTAGCCAATATAAATATCCTCCTCATTCAAAACCACTCTTTCCCTAATGTAGTGAACAGTGATACTATCCATTTTTTTCCTGCCCGGGCTTTCAATTACTTTAAACCCTTCCTGCTCCAACTCCGGACTCTTAAACACTATAAATTCTCCCTTTTTGTCTTGATATTTAGCATAACTACCATGTTCAACAAATATTTTATACGTATTCTTTTTACTCAAATGTATTTGTGCACCACCAGTAACAGGCGAACCATAATAAATAGTTTTGTTTTGGGCACTAATAGTTAAAATTGAACTTAGGCAAATTAAAAATGCCAGTTGTTTTTTTATTACGATCATTATTTTAAAAGATTATGAAATTGTTTACACCAAACGCAAATTGACTTTCTTCATTTACCCCAACCCTAAAGGAGGTGAAAAAAATCAATTTGCTCCCAATATGGGACGGGGCAAACAAATGGATTTTTCGCTTCGCTCAAGAAGGTAAACGTTTTCAAAACGAACTGATTGTTTTGGTATAAACTATCTAACATTCGATTATTTTAAAAGCTTTCACTCCTATTATTTATAAAAATTCTTCCTAAATGCATGAAATTCATCCTGTTTCAGGATAATGCGTCTCCAAAACGAAACAATAAAGCCCATTCCATAACCAAAAAGTTGGGTGAAAGCAGCCGGAATAGCTGTTGAGGCCACCAAAAAGCTTTTTGTTTTAGCAATTGAATCGATAAAAAGGAGTAAAATATAAAAAGCAATTGGCATTAAAAACAACCAATGAAAAACAGATAAAACCAGCAGAAGCACAGTACCCATTAGAAAGGCCGTAGGTATCGTATGGACTAGCTTCAATGAGCCCGGATGGCGTTTCTCCAAATTAATCCTTGCAATACCCGAGTTATAAACCTGCTTAAAGAATTTTTTAAAATCAGTTCGGCGCTTATGGTAAACAAATGCATCTTTTATTAATTGAGTTTTAAAGCCATTGTCCAGAATTTTCAGGCTCATATCCACATCCTCTCCAAAACGCATGTTCGAAAAGCCACCCGTTTTTTCATAAACAGCCCTTGAATAGCCCATGTTAAAGCTCCTGGGTTTAAACTGTTCCATTTTTTCATTTCCGCCTCTAATTCCTCCTGTAGTGAAAAAAGAAGTCATGGTATAACTAATGGCTTTTTGAATGGTGGTGAAACTTTCATGCGCAGCATCCGGCCCACCATAAGCATCCAAATAGCTGTTAGTCAACACCTTATCAGCCTCCATAAAATAGGTTGCCGGAATAATACAATCAGAATCAAAGAAAATAAAGTAATTGTGCTTGGCCTTTTCCATGCCATAATTTCGGGCCATTGCAGGACCACCATTTTCTTTAAAGTAATAGCTGATGTCTAATTTTGATTGATAGTTCTCAACAATCTTGTCGCACTTTTCAACTGACCCGTCCTCAACAATCACTACCTCAAACTCACCATTTTTTTGCTTAGTAAGGCTTTCAAGCAGCTCCTCCACCTCATCAGGTCGATTATAAACAGGTATAATTATGCTAAATTTCATTTTTATTCTCTAAAATCCAACCATCCGTCAAGCCGCTCTATATCAGGAAAATAGCAGTCATGTGGATTATTATTCTATAAATCAGCAGGCGACAGAGTCATTTCATTGATAATTTTCAATTAGCAACTCAGCCACTCTTTTATCAATAGGGAAAGTAATCTCATCCACAGTTAATTCATTCAACGAAACCCATCGGAAAGATTGTGCCCCATGCTTTAATTCTTCAAAATCAAATCTTTTTGTTGTAGCTTTAAATTTAATGAGCTCTTTAAACTTTGCTTTGTAGTAGATACTCATCACCTGATACTCTTTTTTAAACATAGCCTGCTGAAAAAAATCGGTGGTATAAAAATGCTCAAGCACCTCTAATTCCTGACCAAATTCCTCCACTGATTCACGTTTTAAAGTTTCAATAGTGCCTTCCCCAAATTCCATCCCCCCGCCAGGAAACTTTGTCATTTTGGTATTGTGATAATATTCATCACTAAGCAAAACCTCATTATTCCCATTTAAAATAATGGCGTAAACCCGCACGGTGAATTTATTTATTTCTGATATGCTCATATTCAATCTATTTTAAACCTTTTTCACCCCTTGTTCAGCTTAGGCTATGCCTATCCAACCCTCGTTTTAATAAACTCCCAAATCTTAATCTGTTCCACACTTTCAAACCAGATTATCTCCTCATCGCGCTTAAACCATGACAATTGCCGTTTAGCATAACGTCTTGAATTTCTTTTAATTAGCTCTACTGCTTTGGCTAAATCATATTCCCCATCAAAATGAGCAAATAATTCTTTGTAGCCAACTGTATTTAACGCATTTAACTGTTTAAAAGAATTAAATTCTTTAGCTTCTTCCACCAGACCTTGTTCAAGCATTCTATCAACGCGTTTTTCAATTCTCTCATAAAGCTTTTCGCGATCCATGGTCAAACCAATTTTCAGAGTATCAAAATCACGTTCCTTTTTTATTGACTTTCTGAAAGAAGTATAGGTTTTGCCTGTCATTAAACAAATTTCAAGCCCTTTTAATATACGTTTTGGGTTTCGTAAATCAACCACATCATAATATTCCGGATCCAGTTTTTTTAACTCAAAACGCAGACTTTCTATACCTTCCTTCTGAAATTTTTCCTCCAGCTTTGCCCTAATTTCCTGATCTATTTCAGGCAAATCATCAATACCCCGGCATACCGCATCCACATACATGCCCGAGCCGCCAACCATTAGCATAGTATCCAACTGGTTGAATTTTTCTTCTAAAAGATCCATCACCTCAAACTCAAAAGTGGAGGCATTGTAGTACTCATGAATTGACAATTGCCCAATAAAATGGTGTTTTACCGCTGTAAGTTCCTCATCACTTGGCACAGCTGTTCCAATTTTCAACTCTCTATAAAACTGCCTTGAGTCAGCCGAAATAATTTCGGTATTCAGGTTTTGAGCCAAGAACACCCCCAAATCTGTCTTCCCTATTCCCGTAGGACCAACTATTACAACAAGCGTCTTTTTCTTCTTCACAAATGACTAATTTCAAATGACTAATGACCAAGCTCCAAAAGGAACTCCATTGTATCCACATTATCTGCATAGTCCCATAATTCTGGCTGCTGTGCCTTACCAAAAGCTACGCTTCCTTCCACCAAACCATCTTTTGCCGCTACACACTGAATGTTTTCTTTATCAATATTCAGGCGTTCTTTAACAGTTTGCAATGTTTTATAATTCTCAAAATAAATTACCGAAATAGGCGAAGCCATTCCAATATCTTCCTTTAAAATAGTAAAACCATTTTCCCAAAATGGTTTTTTTTCCATCAGGTAAATAGATTTATTATAAGTATAATTATTCGAATATTTATTATGGTCGACAAAATGTTTATATTGGTACAATGCTTTAAAGACTCTTTGAATATCATATCCTTCAGGAAGGTACAGCTTGGATACATTCCTGCAACCCAACCCAAAATACATCATAATATCATCAGCCAGACCATTTAATTCCTCTTCCGTTTCTTCTCCTGTTAAAACTGCAACCGAGTTTCTATTTTTTCTAATAATATTTGGGTACTTTCCAAAATAGTATTCGAAATATTTAGAGGTATTGTCACTACCCGTGGCTATAATCGCATCAAAATCTTTCAATTGCTCCTTTTCAAAACGAATCAGCTTTTTAAATTCGGGATTTTGTTCTATTAACAACTCAATAATACTTATGAATAATTTATCATCTTTCGAAGACATTTTTATAATTAACTCATTTCCAGTTATTAAAACACATAATAAATCATGGAAACCAACAAGCGGTATGTTACCAGCTGTAACTACTCCAATTTTTTTATTAAAAGCTTTTTCAATCTTCGGATATTTACTTAACCAGTTAGCAATATTCTCGCTGGTCAAACTTTCGGCAATTGCCTTTAACGAAAATTTAATATGTTCCTTAGTAAACCACTCATTATAAACTGATGCCTCAAGGATTTTTCCTAAATCAAACCCTTTTATTGGAGAATTCCCATCAAGCAGTTCTTGAAGGTTTTTACCAAGTTCTACAAATGCATCAATCCGTTCTTGTAATACCATTTTTCAAAATTTTGCACAAATGTCGAATTAATCATTTCAAAACGCAAATTTCTTGATGTTTTAATTATTAATACCTACTTTTGTGGGTCAAATTTTTAAATCAATTAAATCAAGTAATTATGTCTATTAAAATTGGTATTAACGGATTCGGTCGTATCGGAAGATTTGTTTTCCGTCAAGCTATCCTTAAAGGAACTGTTCAAGTTGTTGCTATTAACGACCTTATTGATGTAGACTACATGGCTTATATGCTTAAGTATGATTCTACACATGGTAGATTTGATGGTACTGTTGATGTAAAAGATGGTAAATTAATCGTTAACGGTAACGAAGTTAGAGTAACAGCTGAGAGAAATCCTGCTGATATCAACTGGGGTGCTGTTGGTGCTGAATATGTTGTTGAAGCAACTGGTATTTTCTTAACAAAAGAAAAAGCACAAGGTCATATCGACGCTGGTGCGAAAAAAGTTGTTATGTCTGCTCCATCAAAAGACGATACTCCTATGTTCGTAATGGGTGTTAATAATAAAAAATACACCAACGACATGAATTTCGTTTCTAACGCATCTTGTACTACTAACTGTTTAGCTCCTATTGCTAAAGTTCTTAACGACAAATTTGGTATCACCGAAGGTTTAATGACTACTGTTCATGCAACTACTGCAACTCAAAAAACTGTTGATGGTCCTTCAATGAAAGACTGGAGAGGTGGACGTGGAGCTGGCCAAAACATCATTCCTTCGTCAACTGGTGCTGCTAAAGCTGTTGGTAAAGTTATTCCTGAATTAAATGGGAAATTAACTGGTATGGCTTTCCGTGTTCCAACTCCAGACGTATCTGTTGTTGACTTAACCGTAAACCTTGCTAAAGGTGCTTCTTACGATGAAATTTGCGCAGCAATGAAAGAAGCTTCTGAAGGTGAATTAAAAGGTATTTTAGGTTATACTGAAGATGCAGTTGTTTCAAACGACTTTATTGGCGAAACACAAACTTCTGTTTTCGATGCTAAAGCTGGTATTGCTCTTACTGACAAATTCGTAAAAGTTGTTTCGTGGTATGATAACGAAATGGGTTATTCTGCAAAAGTTTGTGAATTAATCGAATACATGGACTCTGTAAAATAATTGCAGAATTTATTAAGATAAATAAAAAAACCTACTCAGATGAGTAGGTTTTTTTATTGATTTTTCTCAAATCTACAGGCCTTAAATCTTGTCGATCATTTTATCTATTTCTTCCTTAAAAGCTAAAGATGTATTATAATCAGACTCATCAGTAAATTGATTGGTTAGTTTTTCCAATTGATTAAAATATTCTTCTTTTACTGCAATATCATCCTTAATATCCTCTAACTTATAAGTATCGGTCATAGCAGTTGAAAGACTTTCGGCACTATCGTCCATATTCTCTAGTCTTTCGGTATGCTCTTTTAAATTATCTGTTCTCTCGCCCTGCTTTTCTGCCATTCTTAGTTTTTCTTTGGTTTTTGAGTACTCCTCTTCCAACTTCTGAAACAGTTTTAGCTTCGATTCACGAAGTTTAATCTGATTCATGTACCCTTCAACAATTTTATCGCACTTTTCAACCATTTCAGCATCTACCTCACTTGAATACTTTTTTTTAATATTATCATACTCCTGCAAAGCAGTTTCTGCATATTGTTTTCGGTAATAAGTTAAATTCGAATTTGGAAAAAAAGCACTGTAAACATCAATTATAGCGTCAGCTGCCCATTCTTTGATGTCTTTTATTTCTTTTGTTGCTAATCTTTTATCTTGCTTGGCCTTTTGCAAAGCTAACTCAATCCGCTCCTCAAGTGTTGGCTCTTTATCCCTTTTCTTAAATATATTCCACCCCATTTTTAAATTCTTTAATTAAGTTTGGTATAGCTTTTGGTTCGGTACCTAAATTAATAAAAAATAGACCAATGAAACTTTGCTTTTGATAAACACACTCCATTCGTTTGATAAAAAACAAACATCAATTGGTTAATAGTTTTCAAAATCATGCGCTAAAACAACCTTGAAGTTAAAAAAATGATTGTACTTTGACAAGCAAATTTTCAAAAGAATATTTTGCTCCTGTGCCTGGTGTTGTCAACCAATAAATTTGCTCAATTCAAGACTATTCCCCATTATTCATATATCCCTGTTTTTCAATCACTTTCAAAAAGCTGTTAGAAAAGGCTACATTATCCTTTTTAGTATATCTTTTGTCAGTGAAAATCTGAGCCAGAGTTTCAGTCTTGTTAACTTCAATTAACTCTTTGGTTAAATCCGATGCTTCTTTTTCAGCATAAATAGCATCAATAGCATCTTCGTCAAAATCATTATACTTTTCATAATGAACAATACCTTCCATTGGCAGGCGGTCAGTCAAACCAGGCATTTCATCAGGATAGCCAATTACAAGTGTGGTTACAGGCACAACATCCTTTGGTAAATTTAAAGTTTTAATGATTGAATCAGCCATGTAAGTTGTTGTTCCAAGGTAACAAATTCCTAAACCATGCTCCTCAGCAGCAATTGCAACATTTTGAGCAACCAGCAAAGCATCAATCGAAGCTGTATAAAAAGACAAAAAGTTGTCGTACCCAGGATCGGCATTTCGCTGCCTGCACCATTTGTTAAAGCGGTTAAAATCAGCACAAAAAGTCATAATTACAGGCGCTTGCTTAACCATATCCTGCTTAAAATGTGCAGCCCAAAGCTCTTCCTTAATTTTTTCATTGGTAGTAACTACAATGCTGTAAACCTGCATGTTACCAGTTGTAGATGCCCTGCTACCGGCTTCTAAAATTTTATCAAGCACCTTTTTATCAATAGCATCGGTCTTATATTTACGAATTGATTTATGATTTAAGATAGTTTCTAACATTGCACTGCGTTTTTATGATTATTGACAGGCAAAGTAAAGAGAAAATTGTCAAAATATTTAAATTTTACTATTTTTTGTTAAATAAAGATAATTACAGCATAATATTTGTTTCTTATACAATAAATTGTGCTAATTTAGGTTTTTATTAAAATAGATTATATTTGTAATGTTTTCAGGTCATTTATTTAATTGTAGAATTATGAAAAAGAAAGTTTATCTCGTTTTAGTTGTTTTAAGTTTGGTTGCTTTTATGAGCTCCTGTAGAGGTTTTAAAAGCGCTCCTCCATGTCCGGCTTACACGATGGTTGAGTTACCAGTCAACCAAACAGCCAACTAAAGATAAAACCACACCCTATTTTCCAGTCTTTTTTGAGTATGAAGTTGAAAGCAATAATTCTACTTTTAATACTTTCATTATCAGTTAGTATCCATGTATTTTCGCAAGGAGAAATTGATGACGAAAAGAAAGTTTTTTTTCGTAACGAAAGATCATGGGCTTTTTTTTTAAAAAATAATGGCATTGGAGGAAACTTCAGAAAAGGTGTAAGAATAAATGCATTCAGAAAGCGTATCTGGGAAATTGATATGCACTACGTAAAGCATGCCAAGGAAATTAAAATTTCTAATGCAACTCAGCTAAACCAGTATGTTTTTGGCAAGGTCAATTTTGCCTGGGACACACGTGCAGGAATTGGATTTCAGCATCAATTATTCAGAAAATTTGATAAAAATGGCGTAGCCATAAGGGCTTTTTATACAGGAGGAGCTTCATTATTGTTATTAAAGCCAATTTACTACGAAGTAGGTATTAATAATAATGATGTAGAAGACCAAAAGTTTCACATCGATTCTGCACAATACATTCTAGGCCGCTCATCATTTTTTAAAGGAATAGAGGAAACCAAAGCCAACCCTGGCGTATTTTTAAAAGCCGGAATAAGCTTTGAATACAGTAAACATGACACCCGCTTGCAGGCCCTTGAATTAGGTGCTATGGCATCAGCTTACCTGAATGAATTTGAGATTATGTGGGATAATGAAACCCGCTACCTATTCTCCTTATTTATTAGTTTTAGATGGGGGAAAATTATTCGTGGTGGAAGGATGGAAGGTGTTGAATTAGAGGGAGAGGCGGACTTTTAACTGAGAATTGTTTCTGCAATTGACTTCTCTATGCTTTTCAAAAACTACCGAGAAAGAACTTTGAAATTGGAACTTAGAAATTACAAAGTTCAAACTTCTGGTTTCTAAGTTCATATTCAATACATTTTAACACTTTGTTAAGCTTTTTTAACCATAGCTTAACTAGCCATTTTTAATGCATTCCGTAATTTTGAACCATGAACTTAAAGCTTAAATCATGGTGAAAATAATACGTTTCCTCTGCATAATTGGTATTATTGCCCTTCTGGCACTTTTTGTTGGTTTTACTGAATTTGGACAAGAAAAACCTGCGGCAAAGGATGTTGCCGAAACTGAAATATCAAAAGACGTCCCCAGTACTGTAACAAATGAACCTAAAGCAAGTATCAGCTTTTCTATTTATGAACTGTTTTAGTAACCTGAGTTCGATTAAAAATATTCACACAGTTTGAATTAATTTTTAGCAGAAATTGCAACAAATTTTTGAAGGACTATCGGGATAGTTCTAGAAAAATTAGTGTGATTTATGCAAAAATTAATCAAATCTAATAGAAAATTCGGAACTGCGAAGCACTCACCGGAGGTAATCACACCATCTCTGCATTAAAAATCCCTCAAAATAGCCCGCTATTCTTTCTGCATTTTTAGCACATATCTGGTATAATTCCGAATTTCTGTGTTGAACCTAAAAAAATAAATAGAAAAGGGAGAAAAGTGATATAAAATACTTATTTTTAGTTTGTTAAGAAAGAAAAACAAAGTATAAAAACATCACTTTTCAGATGAAAAATAACAAGAAAAAACTTAAGAATCAAGTTAAAAC
>JBNKJW010000165.1:0-19852 GCA_050291445.1 Bacteroidales bacterium
CATACTTGTCAAAATACTCACATTCGTTAATTATTTCCTGATAATACTTTGTAGTACGATAGTTATCGCGCAACTTCTGAAAGCTTTGTTTGTATAAAGGTGGATAATTCTGAGCGTATTGCACCGTTTTGGCCATCATAAATTGAATCTTGGCTTCAAGTTCTTTATCTTTTGTGGCTTTTAATGCTAACTGGTAGTATTTAACTGCCACATTGCTATCATATTTTTTTGAAAATGAGTACAATCCCTTTGGTTGGTAATAATCATCCTCTTCAAAATGTAAAATGTTTCTGAACCATCCATCCGGACCTAAATTATACCAAACATTACCGAGCATGTAGTAATAAAATGCAGAATTAGCCGTTTTTTTTGCTGCTTTTTCTTCCAGTTCCATAATTAACCGGGCTAAATCAGTTTTATTGGTTAAGGCTTTTTCTTCTTGTAAAAAGTTGAATTTCAGGTGAGTATTGTCACAAAGACCATGATACGACTCACTAAAGTAATGCCTGATAGCACCTGAGAAAATAGATGGATGGTAAAGTGAAAAACCATCGTTTCCAGAACCATAATTTACTTTGGTTTCAGCATCAAAATAACTAAGTGCGAAACTTTTTGGTAGCTTTTTTAGCTCTTTATAAGCCAAATCGGCTTTATAGTTTCGTAAAAAATAGGTTGCCCGCATTTCAGTCAAAATATCCTGAATGTTTTCTGGAGCTTTATCAATTAAATACTTCTCAAGTTGAGTAGGATTATTTTTAGTAAAAAAGCTTTCAAAACGTGCTATTGCATTAAAATCTATTAAATTAAAACGGCCATGATCAAAGCCATAGGCATCAATGCATAGTCCGGACATTACTTTGTCATCAATTGATTTGTAGTAATCACTTATGCTATGCATCAGGTAGTTTTTGACTGTCTCGTCTTTGCTAAGAATTTGGTCGTTTTTAAATTCAACAAATAAATTATTACAAATTTCGGTGTTTAAACTGTCTTTTGCTTGTTCGGTTTTTATAATGAAATCTAAAACCCTTGCCTGTGTTTTAAATGCTGAAGTAGAACTAATTTCTTTTAAAATCGATCTGGCTGTATCGTGTTGATTAATATATAGATAGGTGTAGGATTGAGCCAGAGTCCATAGTTCATTGTTTTCTTTTCGTTTATCTTTTACCAGCGAAACCAGGTAATTAAATTTTTCCAGTTTTTGCTGACTAAACGATGCAGCATAAGCATATCTGCTAAAAATACTGGCTTCAATCTTATTCAAATATCTTAACATTAAAACGTCCAAATAGGGTGAGCTCACAGTATGTTCAATCATTCTTTCCATTTCACGAAGTTCATCGCCATTTGTAAAAGCCCTGATAAAATAAAGCACAGGAGCAAAATTGGTTTTTTCTGCAACTGCATTCCACCTGCTTTCGCTGTTTATAGAAAGGCCTTGCAGGCATATGGCCCTTCTGTCTGGAAGATGTTCAAAAACTTTTATAAAATCAATGGCAGAATCAACATATTTATCCATTTTCCTTAATGCTCCGGCTTTTTGTTCAAGTGCACGGTAATAGATGTAATTTTTCAGGTTTAATTTTTCAAGGTATTCAGTAAAATAATTAATTGCGTTTTGGTATTCTTTGTTGTAATGAGCAAGCCTGACTAATTGAAAACCTATTCTGGCTTTTAAAAATTTATCTTTTTCGTTTTTATAAAGTGCCTTTCCATCCTTAATTAATTCATTGTAATAATCTGGGCTATTAGCTGGCAAAGCATCCCAACCTTCTCCCTGTTGCCACGAATAGGGTGGGCGATAAGTTATATCTTCGCATTTTTTTGCATAAATCATGTAGGCTATGATGTTGTCTTTCTTTTTCTTTTTTATATACCTGAACAGCGCGTTGTTTTCAAGTTGCTTCACTAAAAGTGTAGTGATTGGAACTCCATTTAGACCATTTTGTAGTTTTGTTAAATCATCAATCGACGAAGTATAAAAGAACATCCTAATGTCTTCAATATCAATTTTTGAATTAAAATATTCCTGCCAATCTTTTAGGTTTAGTTCCTGAACTTCTTCATTTTCGTTGCAAAAAGCAGAATTGGGGCAATGCAAAAAGGGGTGTAGGCTTTTGTCGGCCAATAAAAACTGGTTGAAGAAATTGTAATAGGTGTCTTCGTAATACCATTCGCCACCTCCACAGGCAAACATATTTGCTGATTGAATTGTTAATACAGTGATTAGTATTATTTTTTTCATCATTCACAGTTTTAGATTAAAAATGAATTACTTAGGGCCTGCTGAAAAAGTCAGAGGTGCATTAGCTACAAGTTAGCAAAGCGAAGATGTATAAGAATACTTCGAGCTGAAGCTAATAGCACGATAATCATTAGTTTTTTGTTACTTGAAGATAAAGTTAATGTAAGGAAAAATTACTGTTTTTTTAAATCTTTGCACTTTTTCACAACTTTTTTCATGTAAATATTTAATAGACTAAGGCGTTTTTCAGCGTGCCCTACTTATTTGCAATAGTTTTTAGATCACCTGCATTAAACGATTTTATTATTTCTTCATCCAAATGATAAAAACACACACTAAATTTATCATCGTTTGCATTGTCTTTAATCATTTCCATTAGCTTTTCAAGCTTTTCCTGATCTACTTCTTCTATTCGAAGTTCATCATCTTTATACACAAATTGCTTATTGATGTAATTGTCTTCAATTACTTTAAATTGGTTATTTTTTAGGTGTTTAAACTTTTTGTGTTGTTTCAACTCATCTGAGCTAAGACCATAAATTAATTTTACACTACGTTTATCCCTAAAAACCACTGCCCATGAGTACAATGGTAATGCAACATCGCATAGCAAGGGGTAATTATTAAAATATTTAATGTATTTTTTAGTGATTTCAAGATCTAAAATTGAATTTTCGGTTTCAATATTTTGCAAATCGCCCATGTTGTAAAACATTAGCATGCCTCTGTTCACAGGTGGTATGCCTGTTTTTTTATGGTATTTTACCTGGTGCAGGCGAATAGTTGCAGATAGAAGTGGTTGATTAAGTTCTGCTAAATGCTCAGAGTTTTTGATTTTTTCAAGCAGTTCAAAATATTTTTCTTTCGAACTTTCAGTCCAGTCGCAATCAATTTGAATTTCATTAATTCCCTGATTATTAGTTTGTTGATAAAATTGTTGTTTGCATAAACGTTTGATTTTATCAGCAATTTCATTAGCCAAATTAGCAATTTTGTTTTGCGAGGTGTTTTTTATTGCCTCATTGGTAATAAATACTGTAGGTACTATTTGGTAAGTTGTGTCATACAAACCATTTTGAAGTGTAGCAAAAGGATAGGCTTGTTTTTCCGTTTCCACCCATTTTACATCAAAAAACCTGACATAAAGTTTCTTTAGCCCAATATTATGCAAATACGCTTTCTGGTTTTCATTATTATCAATGCTAGTTTTCCAGTGATAGAAATTAATTTCCCGATTTTTTATGCTTCCTGAACAAGAGAAGAAAGCAAAAATGAAAAATATTATTATATATTTCTGATAATTAGGTAGTTGCATTCTTGTTTGTTTATGGGTTGCTAACTTTGTTCATTTCAAAGTTAGATGAAAGCTTATTAAAATACAAGAATTTTATTCTGTAAATTTTGCTGATAGGGATGCTACTTTTGTGGTTTTGTTTTTTTTATTTCTATGTCGTAATCAACAGTTTCCAGGATAATTCTTTTTTTAGGAACAAACTTTTTATTAAAAAGACTTTTTTCTTCCTGCATTTCATCATACGAAATTCCAGCAAGATCATTGAGGCTGTAAAACAAATCATCGGTCATAAATGGCCTTTCCGGATCAAAAACAAGTGAGTCATTTTCCAGCTGAAAATTTTTAGATTTCCACAAAATAAATGGTATTTCAAACATGTGCCTGCTTTTAACACCTTCGGCATGGTAGGCTTTGTTGCTGGTTTCATATATATCCTCACCATGATCGGAAAGGTAAAGTACAAACGAACGACAATTTTTATCTTTTACTGCGTTAATTATTTGGCTGATGATTGCATCGGAGTATAGAATGCTGTTATCATATGCGTTTACCACCTTATCAGCTTTTGGTGATATAAACGAGGCTTTGGTTTTACCACTAAAATAATCGAAATTAGTTGGGTACCTATAGGAATAGTCTGTATGCGATCCTAACAATTGTAAGATGATGAATTTTTTCTGAGTACCTTCATTTAACACCTCTTTGAATGGGGTCAAAAGTGCTTCATCAAAGATGGCTTTTCTTCTGTTGCTTATGGTATTTGTAAAATACCTCTTATTACTGGCTTTTGAAATCCTTGTAATAGAGGTTTCATGCAAACCAAGTGGCTCTTGGTTGGAGAGCCAATAGGTAGCAAAACCGGCTTTGTTAAACAATTGGGTTATTGTACCATCAAATTTTGCGTTTGGGTTTTCGTAGTTACCGTAGCTTAAAACTTTTGAAACAGACCCGATTGTATTTGCGTGGGGACTAATAATATCTTTGTATACAATTAGTTCATCGCTAATTTCTTCCAACTTTGGGGTTGTTTTTCTGTAATAATCATAGAGACCTAGATGATTACGGTTTGCTGATTCGCCAATTACCAAAACATAAATCTCTTCATCTTTGTAATGGTGTTGCACATTGGTAAATTTTCCTCCTAAAGGGTCAAGAGCATATTTGTCATAGCTTTTCATTTCCCTTTGGTACTGTAAGTATGCCTTTGTTGCAGTATAAATGGTATTATAGGTACGAATTTTAGTAAAACCAGAAATAACCAATAATATAATTAAGAAACTAAGTGTTGTAGCAATTTTTTTTAAACTAAAACTGCTTAATTTTTGAACTTTAGCAGACCAGTTCCACTTAAAGATTAGTGGTAGAGCAATTAATAATGGTATGGTAAGGAATAAAAAATTAATAATCAAATGGTTAAAGTAGATTTTGAAAAACTCGGTTGACTCGGTAGTGTTGGTCTCAAACAGGATGTATACTACAGACATGTTTAGTTTGCAATGGTACATTGCGTAATAACCTGTTTCGACAAATGCAGTGAATGAAATTAGAATGTAAGTGCTTACTAAAAAAATCAAGCGCCCTTTGTAAAAGGGGATTAAAAAACCAATAAGCACAATAATGCTTGCAAAAACAATGTTTTCGGCAAAATCAATATAGGCCCATTCAATTTTACCAATCAAATTGTAAATGAGCGAAAAGATGGCTGGATAAAAAAATAGCCCTCTTAGAATGTAAGCTTTATGCATAACTTAAAAATTAACCCACAATTATAACCAATTACTATATGGCAAGATAGTTATTTTTTTTAAATTTTTTACTAGATAAACAAAAATTACAGGATTGTATAAAATAGGGTGACCAAAAACAAAAATAAGTTGGTCATATTGATAAGAGATTGTTGTTTTGTTTTAAAAAATGGTTTGATGAATATTAGATCATAAATCGTCAGTAGAGACCCATTCAAATGCTCCAATGTCCGGATTGTTATCAGAAATACGGCTTTGGTTTTTTAAATCAAGATTTAAAAAACCAGGGTATAAATCAACCCATGTTCTTGAAGCTTTATCAATTGCGGGCGAAAGTGTATCAATTGCAAAATTGTATTTCTCAATATCAACAAATAGTGGCTCCTTATTTTCAATGCAATTAGTCAGATAATCCGTGTTTATTTCAGCATCTTCTGTTATTTTTAAAAGGCAATTTTCAAATTCGTAGTTGAGTACCCCTTGGTCTGGAAAAGCATCAATAAATAGCTCATTTTCTCTGTCGCCATAAATCAAACAATTATAAAAGCCAGCATGTTCGATATCCCTGATAATTGCTTGATTTTCATAGGTGTAATAGTTATTTATAATTACCGAAGGAGTATTTCTGAAACCATTTTGCCAGTAATTTGCCAGGGTGCAATGATAAAAATCGTAAGAGCCACCTATGGTTAATGCAACAGTATAAAATCCGCAATCGCTTATCAAGCAGTTTGTTGCAAAGATAGTAGAGCCTTGGGCATAAATGCCAGCAAAGCTCATGTGTTCAATTTTTGAGTTGTGGATGCTTAAGGTAGGGATGGTTTCATCAGCTAGAGTGTCAACCTGGATGCCGATGATGGCATCTTTTATTTCGGCAAAATTGATGTTGTTATGTTTGCTTCCATTCAACAAATGAATTCCAGACCATTGACCAGGCACATCATTGTATATTTCTTCTAGACGGTCACCTTGTAAAATAACAGGTTCATCATAAGTTCCACCAATTTGAAGCGTGCCAGCCACATACATTCTACTGTTGCGATGGAAATATACTTTTGTACCGGCATCAATTCTCAGGGTTTGATTGGGGTTTACCAATATTGTGTCATAAACTAGATAGGGTTTTTCATTGGTCCAGGTGGTAGTGTTGATTCTTTCCCTATAAATTAAATGAACATCCTGTCCCCAGGCTAATAGCTTGATATCCTGCCAGTTACCATTTGTAATAAACACAATGGAGTCTTGTTCCAGAAGTGCGTCCTGGTCCGTGTTAATGGTTACTTCTACAAAAAGATACAGACTGTCTTTTGCTTTTAATAGAACTTTTTCATCTGAAGTAGCAGGTTTTCCATCAATATTAATTCGGTATTTCGAATCATTTGCTTTAGCAAGATATATCTGATCGATCTCAACATCTTTATCTGATGGATTAAATACCTTTAAATGCCTTGTAGTTGAGCCAATTCCTGAAAATATGGTGTCAAAAACAATAGAATCTGTTGAAAACCTGAGTTCGAAATCAGGTGAGGTGTTAAATTCGTTCTGTTTTTGACAACTATAGTAAACCAAAGCAATTATACTTACAAATAATCCTATTTTTTTCATATCAATATTTGAGGTTTCAAAAATAGGAAAAAGTTTGGGTCTGTGGTTGTTTTTGTTAACTAAAGTCATACAATGCTTTTCTATAATGAAAATTCATAAAAACAATAGTTTTATTTTCATTATAATGAAAATATATTGTATTTTTATAAAAAGATTTCATTATGGAGGCGTTGTTTAAGAGAGAAAAGTACTTAAAAAAGATTAAGCCATATATCGGTAAACAAATTATAAAAGTTTTAATCGGGCAACGAAGAGTTGGCAAAACTGTAATTTTGAAGCAATTAATGGGGTTGGTGAGTGAAGAGGATAAAACAGCAAATACGATATACATTAATAAAGAACACAACGATTTTAAGGATATTAATACTGCGGAGGAACTGTTTCGGTATGTAAAATCGCATTTATCGGAAAAAAAGAAAAACTATGTATTTATTGACGAAATTCAGGAAATTGAAGCATTTGAGATTGCATTGAGGCAATTGTTTGCTGAAGGGCTGGATATTTATTGCACGGGAAGCAATGCTAAAATGTTGTCGGGTGATTTGGCCACACACCTTTCTGGCAGGTATATTGAATTTAATATTTACAGTCTTTCATATAGCGAATTTTTGCAAATTCACAAATTGGAAAACATCACCGATTCATTGAATAAATACATTCGTTATGGTGGTTTACCTTATTTGGTGCACTTACCTTTTGACGATGAAATTATTTATGGCTATCTAAAAAGTATTTACAACACCATCATTCTTAAAGATATTGTGAGTAGATACAATATTAGGGATATTGATTTTTTAGAGCGATTGGTTGAGTATCTTTCCAATAATCTTGGTAGTTATGTGTCATCAAAAAAAATCAGTGACTTTTTAAAAGCTCAAAGAGTGAGTTTATCAATAAATACAGTAATGAATTATTTGAAGTACCTGACCAATTCTTTTTTTATAAATAAAGTTCGACGTTTGGATATCATTGGAAAGAAAAGGTTTGAAATAAATGACAAATATTTTTTTTCCGACCTGGGCCTTAAGCATTCCATTATCCCTTTTACAGGAAGCCATATAGCAAATGTTTTTGAAAACATGGTGTACAATCAGTTGATATACAGTGGATTTAATGTTTTTGTAGGAAAGCATCAAGATAGGGAAATTGATTTTGTTGCTCAGAAAGGAAAAGAAACGAAATATGTACAAGTTGCCTATTTGTTATCTGATGAAAAAGTGAGGGAAAGAGAGTTCGGAAACCTGCTTAAAATTGAAGATAATTATGAAAAAATAGTTGTTTCGGCAGACGAGTTTGTTGAAGACTATAAAGGCATAAGGCATATGCATATTAGAACCTTTTTAACAAACTTTGCTTTGTAAATGTAATTAATAATGAGTAACTTAAATGGTTTTTCGGACTTGGTAAGTCACTTTTTGTATAGGTGTAAAATTTAGCAAGTCTGTTAGACTACTAAGTTATTTATGGAAATTCTAATTTTTTACATCTTTACAATTGAAAATCGTTTAAATAGTGCTATTTTTATAATACCGCTTATATATTGAAAAACTTTCATTAAAAATAAACGACCTATGAAACAAGTCCTGACGCTTCGGGACGGTTCCATCTGGTAATTGAAAATAATTAAAAACTAAACAGATGAAAAAAGTACTGATTTTTTTGACCGCACTATTGGTTGGAATATTTGTTCAAAATGCTACGTACGGACAAAATAAGGGTAAACCTTTTGAAAAAGAATGGAAAACAGTAGATTCTTTAAACAGAAAAGGGTTGCCAAAATCTGCATTGGAAGTTGTAGAAAAAATCTATGCTAAAGCCAAGGCTGATAAAAATAATGATCAAATTATAAAAGCTGTAATTCACCGAATGAAATACATAAATGCTTCTGAAGAACATGCTTTTAGAAATTTGCTAAAAGATATTGATAAAGAAATCGCAGAAAGTACTTTTCCTAACCAAAATGTGCTACATTCAATAAAAGCTGAGATGTATTGGATGTATTACAACAATAACCGCTATAAAATTCTTAAGCGGACTAATACCATGGGCTACAAATCGGATGATATTGAAACCTGGACACTGGATCAGTTGACTGATAAAGTGATAAAACACTATTTGGCTTCGCTTGAAAACAAAGACAGCTTAAAAATGGTGGCAAGTAAAATATATGATGAAACCATTAAACAGGGATACAGTGCCCGTGAAGTACGACCTACACTTTATGACTTTTTAGCGCAAAGGGCTTTTCAGTTTTTCCAAAGTACAGAGGTAACACTGACCAGGCCAGCTGATTTTTTCCAGTTAAAAGAGGCTGAATATTTTGGAAGCGCCAGCGAATTTTCTGAATTAAAAGTGACTAGTTCTGATAGTCTTTCACTTCATTATCAGACGGTTGTGATACTTCAGGATTGGTTGAAGTTTAGAGTTAAAGACAACAAGCGTTTAGCCTTGATCGATTTGGATTTAAAGCGCTTGCAGTTTGTTTACAATAAGTCAGTGCATCCCAATAAGGAGCAACTATACCTCAAAGCACTTGAAAAACTTCAAAACGAAAACCTCGAAAATGAAGAATATGCTGAAATTACCTATTACATTGCTCAGTATTATAACAAAAGGGCTGCTAAATATAATTTTGAAAATGAGCTGACCCACCAATTTAAATACGATAAGAAAAAGGCAATAGAAATTTGTGAAAATGCAATTGAAAAATACCCAAAATCGTTTGGTGCGCAAATGTGCAATAGTTTAAAAACTAGCATTCTTAACGCCAGTTTAAATTTTACAGTCGAAAACCTTTTGGCTCCCAACCAGCGATTTCCATTATTGGTTTCCTATCGAAATATTCAAAAGGTTTATACCATGATAGGAAAGATTGATCCAAAACAATTGGATAAACTTTATGATAAGCATTATGGCGACAAACTCTACGATCAAATAAAAAAATCAGTAAAAGTTGTACAAACTTCTTCTTTTGAATTAAAAGGCACTGATGATTACAATGGGCATAATACTGAGTTGTTAATGAGTCAGTTACCTCTTGGAACCTATGTGGTTTTTGTAGCCAATAACGAAAAATTTGGGTATAAAAAAAATACCACCAGTTATGCTGTTATTACTGTTACGGGGCTGGCTTACATTCAACGAACAATAAGCGATGGTTCCATTGAATATCACATAATGGACAGGGCATCTGGTAAACCGCTAAAAGATGTCAGAGTGAAAGCCTGGTACGAAAAATATAACTATACACTAAGAAAATATCAAAGAAAGCTGGTGGGTGAATATACCACCAATGGGCAAGGATATTTTAAGTTGCAGTCTAATCAAAAACTGGGCTCTAAGAATATCCAACTTGAATTATTTTATGGTTCCGATTATTACAATTCAAACAGCTCTAATTATTTGTATTACAGGAACTATAAGCCCACAATGAATAGGAAGGTGTTTTTATTTACCGACAGGGCAATTTACCGGCCAGGCCAGACTATTTATTACAAAGGTATTATGCTGAATACTGATGGCGAAAAAAATGAGTTAGCCATTAAGGCTAAAACTTCGGTTATTTTTTATGATGTAAACCGACAAAAAGTTGCAACACAGGATGTTACATCCAACGAATACGGTTCTTTTAGTGGTAGTTTTGAAATTCCACGCGGATTGCTTAACGGAAACATGCAATTGTACTGCTATTATGGTTCAAAATATGTTTCGGTTGAAGAATATAAAAGACCAAAGTTTAAGGTAGAAGTTCTTCCGCTAAAAGGGAATTATGTGTTGAATGATTCTGTAAAAGTTAGTGGAAAGGCAGTTGCTTTTGCCGGTTCAATGATTACCGATGCTCAGGTGAAATACCGTATTGTGCGTAAACCAGTATGGCGTGGTTGGTGGTATTGGCGCATCCCAACTAAAGAGACACAAATGGCAGAAGGTGTTGCCACTACTAATGAAAAAGGCGAATTTGATATAAAATTTGTGGCTCTTCCTGATTTAAGTTACGGAAAAAGTGACCATTTGCTGTTTAACTATGATATTTCGGTAGATGTTACTGATTTAAATGGCGAAACCCATTCAGCAACAAAAAAAATGTTGGTTGGATATACTTCATTGCAATTGAGTCTTGGAATTAATGAGAAAGAAGCAAAGGGAAACATAGACAAAGTTAAAATTTCTACAACCAATGTAAATGGCGAATTTGTAGAAGCAAAAGGTGAGGTGAAAATTTATAGCCTTAAAAAATTGGATCAGCCACTACGAAGCCGTGTTTGGAATACTCCCGATGAGTTTAGTTATACAAAAGAGAGCTGGAATCAGTTGTATGCTGGGAATGAGTACAATAACGAAAATGATTTAAGAAAGCGGGCAAAAGATAAACTATTGTTGACAAAATCGTTTAATACAGCAAATTCAAAGGAACTCGATTTGTCTGATATAAGAAGATGGAATTCAGGGGGTTATGTGGCAGAAAGCACCTCGGAAGATGCTTTTGGGAACAAAATAGAATGGAAAAACTATTTTACCTTATATTCTGATGAAGGAAATGATATTCCTGATAAAGTTATTGACTGGTTTGTGGCTGTGAAAACCACTTGTGAACCTGGTGAAAAAGCTAAGTTTTTAATTGGAAGCTCTATTAGCGGTATTGATTTGATTTATGAAATTGAACACCGTGGTGAATTGGTAAAAAAAGAATGGATAAAAACGGACGGAAATCAAAAAACAATTGAAATTCCTATTACCGAAGAGCACCGAGGAAACCTGAGTGTCCATTTTACTTTCTTAAAAAATAACCGTTTATACAAGCACGATGAGACCATTATTGTTCCAAGAACAGACAAAAAACTAGATATTACTTTTGAAACATTCCGCGATAAATTATACCCCGGCCAGGATGAGGAATGGAAGATTAAAATAAAAGGCAAAAATGGGGAGAAAGTAGCAGGTGAAATGTTGGCAACCCTTTACGATGCTTCATTGGATCAATTCCGGGCCAATAGTTGGAACTTTAGCATTTACCGAAGTTATTATTCGAACCTGAACTGGAAGGCAAATATTTATGGCACTTCAAAAGGTCGGGTCTTTTCAAAAAATCTTAATCCTTATGTTTCAATGCCTTATAGGTCTTATGATTATTTAAACTGGTTTGGGTTTAGTTATTACAGTTATGATAGGTTCTATAATTATGCTTATGATGCAGAAACTGAAGAAGGTCTAGATGAAGTAGTAGTTGTTGGATACGGAGAAAATGAGAAGTCAACTAAACGTCGTTCAAAAAATGGTGGTAAAAAGAAAACTGCAATGCCAAGTATGGCTGTAAAGGAAGAAGCAAATTTAAATGGCAATGGAGATGATGATGTTGAGGAAGAAACCAACGAAGAAGTTTCCGGATTGGTAACAAAACCTGGTGGAGGTGAAGATTTAGGGGATGTAAAAGTCCGTACTAATTTTAACGAAACAGCATTCTTTTATCCTCATTTACAAACCAATGCAGAAGGCGAAGTAATTGTAAAATTTAAAATTCCGGAGTCATTAACCACTTGGAAAATGATGGGCTTTGCACACACAAGCGATTTAAAATATGGTTTTGTTGAAAATGAGCTGAAAACCCAAAAAGATTTAATGCTGTTGCCAAACGAACCGCGTTTTTTCAGGCAAAATGATGAAATTGAGTTTCCGGTAAAAATAAGTAACCTTACAAAAGAAAAAATGACCGGCGTGGCGCAACTAGAATTATTTGATGCCATTACCATGAAACCGGTTGAGGGTATTTTCAATAAAAAAGAAACTGCCCAAAAGAATTTTTCAGTGGATGGCAACGGCAATACTAACTTAAGCTGGAAACTAAACATACCAGACTATCTTGGTGCTGTTACCTATAAAGTGGTTGCCAAAGCTGGTAATTTCTCTGATGGAGAGCAAAAAGCATTACCTGTATTATCAAACAGAATGCTGGTTACTGAAACGTTGCCATTGCCTATTCGAGGAAAGCAGACCAAAGATTATGAATTAACAAAGTTGGTTAAGTCTAAAAAGTCGGCCAGTCTGAAAAATTTCAAGTTAACACTTGAGTATTCTTCTAATCCGGCATGGTATGCTATTCAGGCATTGCCTTATATTATGGAATATCCCTACGAATGTGCTGAGCAAACTTTCTCACGCTTGTATGCCAACAGCATTGCTTCACATATAGCTAATTCTTCACCAAAGGTGAAACGTGTTTTTGATAGTTGGAAAAATACTCCGGGCTCCAAATCATTGTTGTCGAATTTAGAAAAAAATCAGGAACTAAAATCAGCCTTGCTTGAAGAAACCCCATGGGTGTTACAGGCTGGAAATGAGTCGGAAAGAAAAAGACGCATTGGTGTATTGTTTGATTTAAACCGAATGGCTGATGAGTTGGGCAGGGCAACCCGGAAACTGCAAAAGGATCAATCGTCGAATGGAGGTTTTCCTTGGTTTAAAGGAATGCCTGAAAGCAGGTACATTACTCAACACATTGTAACTGGTTTTGGTCATTTGGATAAATTGGGTGTGAAAAGTGTGAGAGAAGATACTAAAACATGGCAAATGGTTAAGAGTGCAATAAATTACCTTGATAGCAGAATCCGAGAAGATTATAATGATTTGAAAAGGTACTACAAAAAAGAGGATGATTTAAAGAAAAACCATTTATCATACATTGCTATTCATTATTTGTATGGCCGTAGTTTCTTTAAAGACATTCCAGTGCCTAAGCGTTCAAAGGAAGCTTATGATTATTTTATGGAGCAATCCGAAAAGTATTGGTTATCGCAAGGTTTGTATGCAAAGGGAATGATAGCTCTTTATCTGAATAGATATGATAAATCAAAAGTGGCTGCTGATATAACCAAGTCTTTAAAAGAATTTTCAATAGAAAATGAAGAAATGGGCAGGTACTGGAAAGACAATGTTTCGGGTTACTATTGGTACCAGGCACCTATTGAAACACATGCATTAATGATTGAGGTATTTAACGAAGTGGCTAATAATCAGCAAGATGTGGAAGCTTTGAAAGTGTGGTTGTTAAAGCAAAAGCAAACTCAGGATTGGAAAACCACCAAAGCAACAACCGAGGCCATTTATGCATTGTTATTAACAGGGGCAAACTGGCTTGAGAGTGACGAATTGGTGAAAATTAAGCTGGGCAAACAAGTAATTGACCCAAAAAAAATGGATGATGTTAAAATTGAAGCAGGTACAGGTTATTTCAAAACCTCATGGAGTGGTTCCGACATTAAACCTGAAATGGGAAAAGTTCATTTAGAGAAAGTGGACGATGGAATTGCCTGGGGTGGCCTTTACTGGCAATATTTTGAAGATTTAGATAAAATTACCCCACACGAAACACCTTTAAAACTAAATAAAAAGCTTTTTGTGGAGCGAATTACTGATAGGGGCAAAGCGATTGAAGCCATCACCAAAAAAACAAAATTAGTTGTTGGAGATAAAGTGATTGTAAGAATCGAGCTCAGGGTAGACAGGGCTATGGAATACATTCATATGAAAGATATGCGAGCCTCTGGTTTTGAGCCAATTAACGTATTTTCCAGCTACAAGTACCAGGATGGTTTGGGCTATTACGAAAGCACTAAAGATGCTGCAACCAATTTCTTTATGTCCTATCTTCCAAAAGGAACCTATGTGTTCGAATATCCATTAAGAGTCACACACAAAGGAGATTTTTCGAATGGTATTACAACTATTCAATGCATGTATGCACCTGAGTTTTCTTCGCATAGCGAAGGGGTGAGGGTGAAGGTTGATTAGAACTCTAAATTTTGTAAATTATTAAAATAAAGGCGCGCGAATTTTTGTGCGCTTTTTTTATCATACAATCGGTAATTTTCACTTACAATTTTAATAACTATACAGTTTTAAGTCATTGATTTCTTGGTTCCAGGCAATCAATTATTTACATTTGTTGTATGCTGAAAACTGATGCCTTTTGAATTATGATAAACTATGAGATTGATGAAAATGGGATATTTACAGTTAAATTTAAAGGAGATATCTCATTTGATGAAATTTTGGCGTTTATTCAAATACTAAAAGATTTTAATGAACTTAAAAATCAATTGAAGGTTTTGTATGACTTGTCTGACGCGGAGTTGGAATTATCTCAGGAGCAAGTAAGGCAGATATCAGAAAAAGGAATTGAGGCTACATCAAGATTTGAACGTGTGATGGCTGCATTTGTCGTTTCAGAACCTAAAGAAACTGCTTATTCCATAATCTTTTCACTACTAAATAGCAGTCCTCACACAATACGAGATGTATTTTCAACACGTTCAGCAGTAATAAGTTGGTTGTTGGGGATTAGATAGTTTTGTTTTTATCGCCTGGCACACGAATTTTCGCATGCCAGGAAAACATGGAAATTAAGAACGCGTGAATGGAGCATTCGCTTTATTTTTTTCAATTTCCAGTACACTAATTTCCAAGTTCAAATATGTCAGTCATACACCTCAATTGTCCTGCCATTCAATGGTTGAACAGGCCGGTAATTATTTACTGGCATAAATTTACTTATCCTTTCAATTTGTTCTTTGCTAGCTGTAATGGTGTTTTTCATTACAAACCATTTTACACCTTCGGTACAGGGTGGTGTAGTTAATGAGCCAGAATAATGGTAATAGCTTCTTTCTTTTGGTAACAAATTGTTTACATCAATTTCAAGGGCCTCTGAAATACTTTCATTGACCTCGTCAGGCATTTTTTCATAGATCTTTTTCAACAAAACATTTTCTTCCCCTTCTTCAAATAAAATACCTATTACAGCAATATTTTTTGCCTCATTAAGATGTACTAAATGAACTTCGAGAGGGTATCTGGTTCCGCCTATAGTGTGCTCGCTGCCAGCATGAAAATGGAATTGGGCAAGTTTGTAGGTTTCTTCACCTATCATAAAAGTACCAAAAGGATAATCTAATTTAATAGTATGCCCGTTATTTACAATATCTAAGGTACTATCGGATTGATAATCAAGTTGTAACTCAACAAAACCTTTATCTACCATATCACCACTAATGTCAATTGGTGATTGAGATTTTCCACCACAATCACAATCTTTCACAATGTGTACCCAGTGTTCAGGTCCGGTTTCTCCTTCATAGCTCCAGTGAACTTCATGTTTTTCTTGTTCATTAACTACTTCTTTGTCTTCTGTTTGCTCTTCCTTTTTCTCTGAATTATTATTACATGAAATTGCCAATAACGAAGCAATTGTAAAAATGCTAAAAAGCATTAACCATTTTTTGTGTTTCATAGTAAGTGTTTTTTTTTATTAGTGTATAGCTATTAACCTGGGTTCGATTTAAATTATACACACAGTTTTTCAAACTCAGGTTATTATAATTAAAGATAAGAAATATTTTGAATCATTAAACTATTTTCACTGTTTTTGGCTGCTGAGTCATTTTCGGAATTAATTTTAATAGGCTTAGGCGTTTTTCAGCAAGCCCTAAACTAAACAACCTACCAATGAACTAAGGCATTTATGTGATTTCAAAAATGCTGCTTTTGATCTTGATCATGATATGATTAAGCTAATTTCTGATAAGGCCGAAGAGGTCACCAGGAAATATACCGATTTTACTTTCAAAATAGTCTAATTTCGGCAAAGCCTCATTCGACTATTTTCAAGTAGCATCGGCATTTACCATTGCAATTTATATTTTGCTTTTGGACTAAAATATAAATGCAATTCGTTTTTTCAGTTGCTGACAATTTGTTGCGTTTCTTCTTTATTTTCAGGCTCTTCTTTAATAAATGCATCATAAATAGCATCATGGATTCGCTCTCTAATATTGTATTTTATTATTCGCCAGTTGGATGAATTTGGATGGTTGCGGTTTGATAGGAAAACATAAACCAACTGATTATCAGGGTCTACCCAGACACATGTGCCTGTGTAACCTGAATGACCAAAGGTGTTTTTTGATGCTTTTTTGCCTACAATTGCTTTTCGGTTAGGCATATCAAAACCCAATCCTCGTTGTGTATCATCGTATTTTCTTGTGAATGTTTCTACAACTGAAGGTTGTAATAGTTGTTGACCGCCATAAGCCCCTTTGTTTAATACCATCTGAAAAAGAATGCCCAAATCATGAGCGTTAGAATAAAGGCCTGCATTTCCTGTCATTCCTCCTAATAAAGCAGCTGAAGGATCGTGCACAAAACCATGCAAAAGACCAAAACGCCAGCTTTTATCCTGCTCTGTAGGTATAATTTTGTGTTTACCATAATATCTAAGAGGCAAGTAGGTTGTAGTTTTAAGCCCCAGCTGTTTGTATATGGTCTTTTTTAAGTAGTTATCAATACTTTTATTATTTGTGGAGTCAATGGCCATTTGCAGCAAAACCATGTTGATATCACTGTATTGAAAAACTTTTCTTGAAAATACTGGTAGTTGCTTAATATCTCTCCAGATGGTATCAAAATACTCATTTTTAAAATAGAGGGTTTTAGTCAACTGAATGTCGCTGGTATCTTTAACAAACTTATTAGAAAAGTACTCTTCATATTGTTTTTTAAAACCATCTTTTATGGCCTGCTTTAGGCTATCCGGAAGATTTGTATTATCAGGAAATGCTGCCGGAAGGTTGAAGCTTTTATAATTAAACACCGGGCCTGTTTTTCCATGAATAGCAGCAAGTTGTTCTTTTAATTGTTTGATAAAATAGGCTTTGTAATACATGTACCTGAATACAGGAACAGCAGGGGTAATGCCCGATTTGTGGCGAAGCAAAGCAATAATTGGTACCTTAAAAATGTTTCTTTTCGGGGTAAGTTTAGTGATAATTGTTTCCCTTGTAATAAAACTTGTATCGTTAATATTTACAGTATCGTTTTCTTCAAGAAATTTTTTCCAGTTTTGTATGGATGAAACAAAAAAGGTGTCAATTTTTACAACTGTATCTGGTTTTATCCTGGTGTAATCAATGGTCGTGTTTTTAAAAAAATTGCCCAGTTTATCATAAAGTGAAATTTTTTGTTGACTAACCATTTGCATTGCTGCAATGGTAGTAGCCGCTATTTTAGTAACTGAGGCTAAATCATAAACATCATCATTTTTTACACTGTTTTTTCTCGAATAAGTATGATAGCCATAGCTTTTATTTAAAACTACTTTACCATCTTTTGCTACAAAAACCTGGCAACCCGGAAATGCCCCACTATTTATTCCCTGCCAGGCAATTTTGTCAATTTCTTTAAGTTTCTCTGCATTTAGTCCGGCGTCTTCAGGAATGGTGTATTTCAAACGGGTTTTACTACTTTTAAATTTTTCTCCAAATCCATAAGTTTTGCTAATGTTAAATGGAAGTCCTCCTTGGCAGGCAATTCCTCCAAAAATGGCTTGTGCTGCAAATTTATAGTCATTATTTGATTGGTCGCATGTTTGCAAACAGGCAATACTATCAGGCACAATAGACAAGTTTTTAAAATTCCCGAAATTTATAAATAGACTTTTGCTTGTGTGCATGTTATTAATTAAGGAGTTCAATTGGTTTTGTTCCAAAGTATCTGTCAGCAAGGTGTCAATTACATAAACAATAAAATGCTTTTTCTGATAATAGTTAAGCTTGTTTTGCCAGTTGTTTTTTTTGGGGTTAAGGTGAATAATTTGTGCCTTGGTGTATTTTTTAAAATGGGTTGTAAAACTGGTATTTATATCTTTACCTATCCAGGCAATTACAAAATTTTTATTGTAAGTGTTTTTGATAGGAAGCAAAGAGCCTTGATTATTTAGTAAACAAATTGATTTTTCAACTAACTGTTGTTCAGTTAGTTGGTTGCTTTGTTTGAGTTTGGGTGAATCAATATCTTTCTGATTTTGCCAAACACTGGCTTTCACTAACTTTCTTAGTTTATGATGAAAAATTTTACTGTTAGGTGGTTGTTTTTTAAGAACATCTTTTATATTTTGCTTTATCAGCTCAATGCTCTCTTGTGAAACAATTAAAACATCAGGTTTACCATTTACAAGATCCTCAAATTGTTTGTGGTTTTTGAAGGTTGAGTCTTTTATATTTGCAGCAAGGATGCCCTGAAAGTTAAGTGTTACAATATTAGTTTTAAAAGAGTCAATAAGTACAAAATCGAGTTCAGTTTCGAGTTTTTTTGCTATTTTATTTGTAAAAAAGGCACTATCCTTTTTTAACGAATCAATTGCTGCAAGCTGTACTGGATTTATTTTTATACCAAATAGAGAATGGTTTGAATTAACCAACTTTTTGTACAACGCTAACCTTTGCATATAAAATTTAACAAATAGGGAGTCATATGTGCTTGATACATCAAAACTGTGCAGGTTAATAACAAAACTACCTGCGGTGCTTGTATTTAATTGCGCGTTTATTTGTTTGATTATGAGAGTGGTATCAGGTGTGCTGTTGAAGCAATTAGATTTTTTTAAAGGTTCTATTAATTGGTTTTGCTCGCCATTATTTGTCAATATGGTATCAGAACTAAAACCCTGCGCGGTTGAATCAATTGTTTGCGGCCTGACAAAAAGATTAACCTTTTCATCAATGCTCAATGTATTAATTATTGAGTCAGCAGTGCTGTCTTCTATTTTCAGAAAGGGGATGGAGTAATCTCTTTCAAGAAGATCATCTTCCGACATAAAACTTTGAACAAGAATGCTGATACTTAAAAAAACAGAAGCAAATATCAGAAACTTAATAATAAAGGAATAGGTTTTTTGGTTCATCATGCTTATTTAAAATTACGCAAAATTATGTTTAATTTAGATTGAATGAATTAAATAAATGATAATATTTGTGTTAAAATTGATGAATAAGCTATTAACCTGAGTTCGACATAAAATATTCAACACAGCAATTCGGAATTATACCAGATATGTGCTAAAAATGCAGAAAGAATAGCGGGCTATTTTGAGGGATTTTTAGTGCAGAGATGGTGTGATTACCTCCGGTGAGTGCT
>JBNKJW010000166.1:0-3164 GCA_050291445.1 Bacteroidales bacterium
ATCTAAAAAGAAAAGTCATAATCATACCATCTCTGCACTGAAAATTTCTTAAAATAACCCGTTATTATTTCAAAATTTTCAGTGCAGATCTAGCATAATTATGACTTTCTGTGCTCATTATTTTACATCGAACTCAGGTTATTAATAAAGCAAATTAAGGTTTGAAATTTATCAATTGCCGCCTGCTTTAGTTGGCAGTCCAATTTGCGACATTAGATTCGGCTTTAGCCAAAATACAAGAATAATTTGGCTAAAGCCATATATCTGCAAAATTATGATCCGCCGGCAATTCATCTATTAACTGGCCTTAACAAAAATATAATCCTAGTGTTAAGTCAAATTTGATATTTCTGGTAATTAGGGGCTGTATCAAAAGTCTTAAAAGTGAGGGTCATTGAGCACTTCGACAAGTGGCATGCTGAGCTAGTCGAAGTAATCAGTGTACCACTTGTCGAAATGCCTATATTGCTGATTATCAGTATTCGCTTCGACAGGCTTGGTTACTGAGCCTGCCGAAGTACAGCGACCAAAAGTTAGTTTTACCTACGGTGAGGGCTTCGCCGTTGATACAGCACCTGGTGCACTTGCCAGGTGTTGTTACTGATGCAACCAGCAACCAATTTATACCTTCAACCTGCTTTTAAACGGTAAAAAGGTCATAAAATCGGCATGGTGAACCACGTAGGCCTCTGTTGAACGGGTAACTAAATTGCCTTCGGTGGCATGGGCAGCTATAATATGACAAACCGAAGCTGGTACACCACATTCCTCGGCTAATGAAACACCTGAGAACGGGTGGCGCAAATATTTTCCGTAATCACTTTTTACTGCATAGCCATTTTCATCTAACTCATATTCAAGTAGTTTGCCCACATCAGCCAGAATAGCACCTGAAATTAAAATATCCATATCAACAGGTAAATCGTTTTTAAAAAACTTGTTCATTTGTTCACCAGCATCTTTTGCAATATGCACCACAGCCCTTTTATGTGCCATAAATGTCACCTTTAAATCGGGCACCAAAAGTGTGAAAGGAATTGTATTTAGATCATCTGTCGATAAAACGCTGCGCACTAATGCAATTTCCCAGGTTTTAGCCGTTTTTTCTCGTAGTTCTACATCCTTTATCCAGGCTAGTTCTTCGCCCCAAAGTTTCTTTATGTCTTCTGTCATGGTAATAGAAATTTGAAATTAGTACTTCGGCTACGCTCAGTAACCATTTCTAAATTAGATTTGAGAAGTGAGAAAATAGTACTATTAAGAATTAAGTTTAAAAATTCTCAATAGCTGCCGGCTTTAGAGGCTGTGTGAAAACAAATTTAAAAATGAATTTTATTACTAGCACTGGTATTTATGCCGGTGATCAAATCCTTACACTGCTTTGGCTTTAGTCTAAATATCAATCAGTTGAGCTAAAGCCCGATTGTTTATGTAATTTTTACACCTGGCATAAACTTCTCTCACGAACGACAGTGAGTAATGCCAGGCCTATTTATTTTTAACTCATTTTCACACACCGACTAAAGTCGAGGGCTATTTTAATTCACATTACTACAAAATCAACAATCAAATTTAAAGGAAAAAGGTGGGGTAAAGTATGACTTTGCTCAGTGAAAGCTGTTTTAGTCCTGCTCCTCAAAGATTTTATCTTTATAAATAAACAAATAGGCACCAAGTTCATCTTTGTTAGCCAGTCGCCCAACGATAAGAAATACGGGTTCATCAACACCATTGTTATTAAAATCGCAGGCAACTACAGATTTTATCCATGCATTAAAATCAAGGTAATCTGTGTTTTCATATTGATGTGTTACCTCTTGCGGACTGTAAACAAAAAAGGCATTTCTACTACCCGCTAAAATATCATTATGGTTTTTACTTCCAAAATACCCTTTTGTTATATAAAAGTGAATGCCTTCAGCCTCTTTCCATAAATAAGTTGTTGGGCTGCTAAAAAAACTATAATTATCAAAATATTCCTTGTGGCTTGCATTACTAAAAACATTTAAGATTCCAACGCTTTCATAATTTCCATACAAATGAGTAAAACCAACTATTGCCGGGACTGTATCGTTAAGCGGTGCAACAAAAAAATCATCCATGTTTGAAAAAGAATTTCCATCTCCTGCAATGAATAAAGGCTTCTCGTGCTCCAATGTTCCATTGCCTTTATTTTTTACAACTAAAAACTTTGAATGCTCATTCCTTTCAAACATAAAAACTAAATCCACCTTTTTATCACCGTCAATATCAGCAACTTGCATTTTTGTTCTAAAATGGTCATCTACATTAATTATATTGACTGAATCACATTCAAACTCTTTTTTTAGATTAACAATTCGCTCATCATTATCTTTATTATCAGTAAAAAAAGCCAATAAATCCTTTGAAACCAGGCTATCATTGTCAAATTTATAAGCAACTAATCTTCCATAAATATCTAAACCAAGCAATTCATTTTCACCATCGCTGTCAAAGTCGGCAATTGTAACATCAGCAGTGCCTCTCATTTTGCTTTCTTTAATTACATAAGCCAACCTTAAGGCAAAGGGAGCTTTTTGCCCAAACCAAACAAAAGTTTCAAAATCAGAAACAATAACCACATCCAAAACCCCATCATTATTTAAATCTCCTACTTCTGCGCTTCTTACAGAGCCTATTTCAGCTTCTTTTCCTTGTTCAATAATAACTTTTATTGGTTTTAGTTGCTTTGTTCCATCACTCCCGCCTTCAAGTAAATAGAAAGGTATAAAGCTGCTATCAACTGAAGCTGTAGGACTTGCTAAAACAAGTACATCTTCAAATTTATCGTTATTAAAATCACCCCGAAAGAGCAAACCATTCATAAAAGCATCCCAATTCCCATCATCCTCATTAATTACCACTATTTCAAAAGGGTTTCTATGGAACAGTTGTATTAATAAATTACGAGATAGGAATAACCCAAGGAGTACTATAACCAGAATAAAAATTAAACGCTTTTTCTTTTTTGAGATTTTCATGCTTTTTTTCAATTATACCATCCCAAAGATAAATTTAATAAGTGGCAAAACAGTCGTATTTTATGATATCAACTTAAGGAGCAAAGTGAATGAACAATTGTTTTAATATTTGATAAAAACTTTGTATTTGCTTAGTTTTAAGTTTTGATAACTTAATCAGCC
>JBNKJW010000167.1:0-7064 GCA_050291445.1 Bacteroidales bacterium
AACACCTGACAAGTGCACCAGCCAGGTGTTGTCACCTGGCTAATTACCAGAAATATCAAATTTGACTTAACACTAGTGTATTAGAATTTTGTAAACCAATATCCAAACACTCTAATTTTCTAGAAATTATCCGAAAAATAAACCAAAAACAATAAGTAATAATTCTTTAATGAATGTCGTAGGATTTTCAATGCCTTCCCCATTTGGTTTTCAATGGTTTTTACCGAAAGGTTTAAATGATCTGCAATTTCTTTATAACTTAACTTTTCTATCCGACTAAGTAGAAAAATAGTTTTGCATTTGGGGGGTAGTTTCTCAATCGCTTCACTAATAATAGCGTGTAATTCTTGTTGGGTTAAGTTGTAATCCGGGTTATCTGAAATTTGGTTTTGGTTAATATCATCAGAGAATTCCAGAAATTCCTTATTTTTCCTTAAAAAACTTATTGATTCATTAAAAACCATCCGCTTTAAATAGGCTGAAAGTGAGGTGTCAATCTGAATTTTTGATTTCTTTTCCCACAGTTTAAAAAAAACATCCTGAACAATGTCTTCGGCAATATCCTGGTCATTAACAATACAATAGGCCTTTCTGCACAATTCGGTATAGTAATTATTAAACAACAGACTAACGGCTTTCTCAAAGTCTGAATTAAAAAGCCCTATAATATCTATTTGTTTCTCGTTCATTTTTTGCTGCAATTTTCTCAGCAAATAAAAACAATTAAAATTTAACAAATAACATTTCACCAACTTTTCTCCTACCCCTTTCTCCTTTGGTCTTGTTTATATATCTTTGCGCCTTATTTGAAAGATTTTGAGATTATGGAAACTGTTTTAAGTGGTATAAGGCCAACAGGCAACCTGCATATTGGCAATTATTTTGGTGCGGTTAAGAATTTTATTAAAATGCAGGAAGAAAATAACTGCTACTTTTTTATTGCCGATTGGCACTCGTTAACCACCCACCCTACCCCGGAAGATTTACACAACAATGTTAAAAATGTGCTGGCTGAATACCTTGCCTGTGGCTTAGATCCAGAGAAAGCAACCATTTACATACAAAGTGACATACCGGAAATTCCGGAAATGTACCTGCTTTTAAATATGAATGCATACATAGGTGAGTTGGAAAGAACAACAACCTTTAAGGAAAAGATAAGAAAGCAGCCTGATAACGTGAATGCAGGCTTATTGACTTACCCGGTTTTAATGGCAACCGACATTATTATCCACCGGGCAAACAAAGTTCCCGTAGGGAAAGACCAGGAACAAAACCTTGAAATGGCAAGGAAATTTGCCAAGCGTTTTAACCACATGTATAAAACTGATTTGTTCCCTGAGCCTGAAGCCTACAACTTTGGAGAGGCACTGGTTAAAATACCTGGCCTGGATGGAAGCGGCAAAATGGGAAAATCGGAAGGCAACGCGGTTTATTTGGTCGATGAGCCAAAAGTAATTGAGAAAAAGGTAATGCGTGCTGTTACGGATAGTGGCCCTACAGAAATGAACCAGGAAAAGCCTGAAGCCATTCAAAACTTGTTTACGTTGATGGATGTTGTTTCAACACCTGACACATATGAACATTTTAACGAAAAATACAATAAATGCGAAATCAGGTATGGCGATATGAAAAAGCAGCTTGCAAAAGATATCATTGCTTTCACCAGCCCATTTAGGGAAAAAATCCTGGATATTGCATCAAATACCGACTATTTGCACAAAGTTGCTACTCAAGGGGCTGAGAAGGCTCGCGAAAGTGCATCAAAAACTTTAAGTGAGATGCGAAAAGTAATTGGTTTTAAAAAGTTTTAACTGAAAATACAGACAATTCGATAAAAACCTGTCCGAGAAATGACAGGTTTTTTTATCGTTAATCAGTTGTGGAATTCTATCAAAACTAACTTTTGGTCGTTGTACTTCGGCAAGTGGCATGCTGAGCTAGCCGAAGTGCTCGGCAACCAAGCTTCGATTGCTGTACTTCGACAAGCTCAGTAACAAAGCTTGTCGAAGCATTGAAGCGAATACTGATAATCAGCAATATAGACATTTTCACAGATTTAATGACCCACATTTATGACTCTCACCTACGGTGAGGGCTTCGCCGTTTATACCGTCTCTTAACGCACTGATAATTGTGGAAGTATGCACTATTTGGAGATTTCCAATGGTTCAGCTATTTTTGCTAATCAATCAACTAAATTTGTATTTAAACAATATTACTGTGACTCTAACAACGCTGCAAAAAACAATACGAAGCATTAGATTATTGCACGTCGTTTTAGTCGTTTTACTTTTTTCGTTTTTCGCTTGTAGCCCAACAAAATATCTAAAAAAAGATGAGCACCTGTTGGTGAAGTCGGAAATTGTAGTTGTTGATGATAAAAAAGTTTTGCAGTATTACCCCGAAGATTATATTCGCCAAAAACCTAACAAAAAGATATTGGGCGTTGCTCTTTATGCACGAATTTACAATTTGACAGATCCAGCAGAATTAGAAAAGAGAGAAAAAAAATGGAAACCAAAAGAAGAGGAAAGAAATCGTAGAAGGCTTGAGAAGGATAAAGAGCCAAAAGAAAAATTCAGGTTTCGACGATATTGGCGAAAAATTGGTGAAGCTCCGGTTGTTTTTGACAGGCTGCAAATGAGAAAATCATCAAAGCAAATTACCACATTATTAAAAAATAAAGGATATTTTAATGCCAAAACTACCGATTCGGTTGCTTTTACTGAAAAAACTGCCAGTGTAAGGTATAAAATAAAGACAGGTAAACCCTACACTATTCGGAATTATACTGATTCAATTGAAGATCCTGTAGTTGACAGTTTATTAACTAGCTATTTTAAGGAGAAAACCCAAATTAAAAAAGGAGAGCTGGTAAATGTTGATTATTTTGGCACAGAACGTGAAAAAATCAACGAAATAATGCTAGAAAACGGGTATTATCGATTTGCAAAGGAGTACATATTTTTCCGGGTTGATACATTTGTAGGAAATAACCAGGCTGATGTTAAAATTCTGATAAAAAGCCCGGTTGAAACAGATGAATACGGACAATATAAAAAAGTACCACATAAAAAGTATTACTTTAACAACATAACTATCTATCCCGACTACGAACCTCAAGCGGTTATTCAAAAGAAAAAACGGGAAGAAATAACTTATGATACGGTTCCTGGAGATAATGGTATAACCTTTTTAGTTGCAAAAAAAAGAAAGCACACAAAAGCTGTTTTAACACGCGGGGTTACCATTGCCACCGACAGCCTTTACAGGGCAAGCAAAGCAAAAGGTTCATTTACCTACTACAGCTCTTTATCAAATTTCAGGCTAATTAATTTTGACTTTAGGGAAAAAGAAAGCAACAATGCTCTTGGCGATACTGGTAAAAATTATTTGTATCCTCATATAAAACTCACACCACAAACCCCTCAGTCATTTACAGTTGAACTTGAAGGAAATACAACATCCGGCAGGTACGGAATGGCGGCTAATTTGCTTTATCGCCATTTAAATCTTTTTGGAGGGGCCGAAATATTTGATGTAAAGGGCTCCGTGGAATTAAACAACCAAGAGAAAAGCGCTAACGATGATAGTTATTTCAGTGACAAAGAGTGGGGTGTCACCACATCAATAAGATTCCCGAACCTGTTAATGCCATTTAGTTCAAGGAATTTTTATTTGAAATATTTTCCTAAAACGGCCTTTTCTTTGGGGTATAATTTTAGGTATAATTCAAATTATCGAAGAAGTATTTTTAGTAGCTCTTACGGATATGATTGGAGGGCCAGCGAAAAATCGACACATTTATTAAATGTGATTGAGTTCAGTTCTGTAAAAATAAGCAATATTGATTCGCTTTACCTCGTCAGGTCAGACTCTTTGGGACAGTTTGAGGAGAAGTATGACCACCTGATTTTAGGAAGTTCATACACCATTACTTATAATACTCAGAAAGCTACCAAGTCAAAAAATTTTCATTATATAATGCTCAGGATTGAACCTGCAGGAAACCTCCTTAATGTAATTCATAGTTTATCAAATTCGCCTAAATTAGGGTTTGGTGAATACAAAAGAAATGTTGAAGCAGTAAGGCTTGGTCTTGCTCCTGATGATTCTGTTGTTAATACCAGGGTTGACGAACTAAATGAAGAAAAGCCTCAGTTTAATACACTTTTTAATTTGCCTTATGCACAGTATTTAAAAACAGAGCTTGATTTCAGGTATTATCAGCTACTTAACTCAAAAAATGAAATCGTTTACAGAATTAATCCAGGAGTAATTATTCCTTATGGAAACTCCTTTTATTCACCACAGGAAAAAAGATTTTTCCTGGGCGGTGCAAGCAGTATGCGGGCCTGGCAGGCAAGGCAATTAGGTCCGGGTTCATTTAACAACACAATTGGTATTTACCAGTACGGGGATGTGAAGTTAGAAATGAACCTTGAATATCGTTTTAAAATGTTTTGGATGTTTGAAGGGGCACTTTTTGTTGATGCAGGAAATATTTGGTCATTAGCGTACAACAAACAAGATGAAGCTGAAGAGAAAAAATTTAATTTCAACCGATTTTACAAAGAAATTGCTATCGGTAGTGGCATTGGTCTACGAATGGATTTTGATTTTTTTGTTTTTCGATTCGATTTTGGATATAAAGTATTTGATCCAACTGTAATTGAGACTAAGGATACAAAAAGATGGTTTAACTGGAACAAAAAATTAAAAGAAAACTTATCTTTTAGCTTTGGTATTGGTTATCCATTCTAATATAGAGATTGGTGTATTTGTGTATTGGTTAAAAAAAACAAATATACTAATAAACAAAATTCTTATATCAGGTTAAAAAAACAATTATTTATTTGCATAGTTTGGAAGAAAACATCATAATAAAACCCACCATTTCAATAATTACCGTTGTTTACAACAGCGAACGTTTTATTGAAAATACGATTAAAAGTATCATTAATCAAACTTATCCTAACATCGAATACATTATTATTGATGGTGCATCAACAGATGGAACTGTTGAAATAATAAAAAAGTACGAAAAATTCATTAGCCAATGGGTTAGTGAAAAGGACAGTGGCCTGTATGATGCTATGAATAAGGCTATTGAAATGACTGGTGGTGATTATCTGTGGTTTATTAATTCGGGAGATGAAATTTATACTGAGAACATTTTAACTGATATTTTTGGTCAATTAAACAGTTTACCCGATGTGATTTATGGCGAAACAGAAATCATCAACTTTAAAGGCCAACTAATTGGTAAGCGGCGTCATTCGGTTCCTAAAAAGTTGACTTGGAAAAGTCTTAGATTTGGGATGAAGGTTTGCCACCAATCTATTTTGGTGAAAAAGAACCTGGTTGAACCTTACAATACCGACTTCAGGTACTCCTCTGATTTTGAGTGGGTTATAAAAGTGTTAAAAAAATCAAAAGCAATACATAATTCAAACCTGATACTTTCAAAATTTATGGAAGGTGGGTTGACAAAACAGAGCCTTCTGCCCAGCCTTAAAGAACGCTTTAAAATAATGAAGCAGTATTATGGCCTAATTCCAACTATTTTTAACCACATCTACCTGGCTATAAAACTTTCTTTTTACTATGTAAAAAACAAAAGGTTTTGAACCTGTTACCGGAAACTTATCTTATACCGAATGGTAATCATGTAACGGAAATTAAAATCCCCTAACATGCTAATCCTTCGGCATTATTCACTGCGTTCGTGAGATCGCTCTCTATATTCGCTTAGTTATGCCAATACCTTTTTTAATATCTTGATAGCGGTTTGGTATTACAAAAGATTGCAGACTATGAACCACAGACTACCTACTTGCCCCCAAAATTCTCTTTATAAAATATCTTCACCTTATTTATAGTAGTATTGGCATAAATCAAATCATAAGTGAGTACAAATGAGCGCAACAAATCTTTTGTAACAACAACCTGTTTGCCTTCAACAAAAGCTTTTAACCAGCCATTTACGTTAATGTATGCAAGTGTAGCATCTTTAATTTGCAGATTTTTAGGCGTATAACTTTCCAGTTCATATACTTCGTTCTGATAAAAAACTTTGAAATACTCCAATTCAGTAAATATAACTAATTCATCTTGCACATCATAAGTATCAGGCTCAAAAGAGGAAAGGGTTTGCACTTCACCATCAGTAAATACTTTAAAACTTCCTGTGTTATCAACATAAGCAAGCACATCATTACCCACTTTAAAAGATTTTGGTTTAAAATCTTCTAAATCATAAACTTCTCCTTTATAGAATACGTGAAATGAGTTTTGCGAATAATCAACGTAGGCCACCATGTTTTTTCCAGCCCTGTATATTACCTGCCCGTTTGATTGAAGTACATTTTGCACTTCTCCCTCGTGAAAAACTTTCAGGTATTTGGTGTTGTGGTTAAAGTAGGCAAATGTGTTATTACCGGCAGCAAAACGAGTTATTGGCGCCCCAACAAGCGAGCTTTCAATCTCCTGAAGTCTGCCATTGTAATAAACATAGGATGCTCTTTTATTTTCGTTGAAAAAAGCGACCAAATCATCGCCAATGGCAAAGTTTTTCACATGGCCCGAAAGCATTTCAACCTTTCCATTATCAAAAACATACAATTGATTAAACACAAAGTAAACCAACAGGTTACGCATGGCATAATATCTTTCCACCCCACCAATAGCAAGCGTTTTCACCTCACCTTTGTAATATACCTTAAACTGCCCTGAGTTTGAAATGTAAGCCACGCATTTTTTTCCTATTTGATAGGATTTTACTGGCAAATTTTCTACTGAAGTTTTAGTACCATTATCAAAAACAACAAAATGCTGTTGGTAATTATGATAAGCAGCCAGAGGCTGAGAATACACCCCCTGTAAAAATGTTAAGCTTAAAATTAGCAGAAAAAAGTTTTTCATGAAAAAGTTGGTTTGATAATTATTTGCTATAAGATTTGCACTATTGTTAAGTCAAATTTGATATTTCTGGTAATTAGCCAGGTGACAACACCTGGCTGGTGCACTTGTCAGGTGTTGTCACCTGACAAATTAGCTTT
>JBNKJW010000168.1:0-31711 GCA_050291445.1 Bacteroidales bacterium
ATGTCGAACTCAGGTTAATATATAAAAGAGATTACCTCATGTCTATTAACCTTAATAATCTCTTTTCAGCAATAACGACAGGTAAACACCTGTTTATTAGCAACATGATGAAGCGACATGCCGACCAAGGGGGTAATATAGTTTAATGTTAATAGTATCAGTTTTTGAATGTTGCCTCGAAAAATACGTTGCAATTTAATAATGCAATTTCCAGCTTTCAATGTTTTAAACTTAAAATGGCTATTAGTTTTATCAGTGTCCGCCATCAATGGTTGTCGATTGCTTCATATCCACAGTTTCAGATCTTGACACGAACTGTAACGCCTGATATGCCATCAATCTTATAGGGTGTAGAATTTATTGATAGGTGCTGTAATTTTATTATTTAGGAAAAATAACCTTACCAGGTTACATAGAATTCAACCGTATTATTCCCCTTCTCTGGAATTGGCTTTCTAACAACCTTGTCATTTCTTTCACCACACATATCTAAAATTCCAGGAAATACCCCCTTATACATTTTTGGATTATGCCATTGTGGAACAAATGCCTGAACAATAAACTCTCCCTCAACCGCTTTTATTATCGTTCGGGGCTTAACATCAGGGCCTCTATGTTACTGGATATATCCTTCAGTTTCAAACTTCAAGAAATCCAAAGCTGTTTTCAAGTGTGATGGAAGTCCTGCCTTAATTGTTGGATATATTCTTCGCCCAAATGTTACAAGTGCTTTATCACCTGAAATAGAAGCCTCAACATATTTATCAAGAAACAATTTAACCCATTTAGTGTCATATCACCCTTCCGGTTCAAGTTCATTAAAATGCTTACCTGTTTAGGTAAAAAGTGGTATCTGCCTCAGTCCTTTGTTTGGGATATAAAGCCATGAGAGAGCCTGTCAGTGTAATAAATTTTCCTTTTACTTCCGACATAATATTATTTTTAGAATATGACTCAGCTTATTTTTATATCAAAGTAAAGTTATTGTTTTTTGTACAATTTTGCAAAGAGTATTTTCATTTTTATAGTACCTAAGTTTCCTGTTATAAGATGATGTTGATGTTACAGGTAAAATGATTAATTGTATGAGAAAGAATGGGCTCATGTTTTTTTCACGAATAGCTTATTTTGATTATTCATGATAACCCCTTTTTACAAGTCTTTTAGAAATCCACCAATAGTTTCCGCCTGGGGCGATTATTCCAGATTTTCGGTCGGCCAAAATCATCTAAAAACCCGCTCATATTCCTATTTATTAGCTGCCGTTTATTCTTCAATTATTATTTCAAAATCAGTATTGCCTACATTCCCATCGTTATCGAATACAATTAATTGGCATTTCAATACTTCTGGTTCTGTTGATTTTCCCTTTTATTATCAAGTTTTCTTTATCAAAATCAAGATATTCTGGTAAATTATCCAATCCATTTACTTTTAAAGTATAATCAACAATCTCTCCGTTATAATCTAAAAATACGTTTTTGAGAAACTCAATTTTAATCTCGGTGTTTACTTTCTCAAAAAAATCAGGAATCTGCAAATTCAAATATGGTGTAAATATCTTTTTGGTACTCACCCAGTAAAAATTTGTTATACCTTCTCCACCTCGGCTGAAGAACAAATATTTATTATCACTTGTAACGATTTGCCATAAATAATAGGTTCATCTTCAGGTGGTATTTGTCCATTAAGTGAATATTTACAACTCTGTCCGTAAATTGTATTTAACTTTATTAATATCAATGTACAATATAAAATATTCTTTTCATAAACTTTTCATTTTAGCAGAAAAATAAAGGAATGTGCTTCCCAAATCAAAAAAACAAGTGAAACATAAAGAAGTGATTCTAACTTTAACAAAGGAGATATTTTACAAAAAATGATCAAATATTTAGTTAAAAATTCTTAAAAGTAAATATTACTTTTTATGTTTGTGTTATTGACTTGATAATAACCCCTGTTTTAATTAATAAAGCACTTATTATCAGCTACTAACATTTTAAAAGTTGATTAAACTTTTAAAATGGGAAAGGTTTAGAATGCAATACAAAGAATACATAGAACAGGAAAAACATCTTGTATCGGTTGATTGTGCAATATTTGGTTATGAAGAAAATGAATTAAAACTTCTTTTATTCCATAGGACACTTCCTCCATCAAAAGGAGAATGGTCGTTGGTTGGAGGTTGGGTGAATGGTAACGAATCGGTTGAAGAAGCAGCAATTCGAGTACTACACAAAATAACAGGCCTGCAAGATATTTTTATGGAGCAAGTTAGGGTATTCTCCAAGCCCGACAGGGATCCGGGTGGGCGAGTTATAACAGTGTTGTTTAATGCACTGATTGACATTGAGAAACACAACAAAGATTTAGTGCGTAAATATGGTGCTTATTGGTGGCCGGTATCAAAACTGCCCCACTTAATATTTGACCATAATGAAATAGCCCAGGCTGCACATAAACAACTGCAAATTAAAGCCTCAAATGCATTAGTAGGCCTGGATCTACTTCCTGAAAAATTTACTATTACACAACTAAGGCAACTATATAACTGTATTTTTTTAAAAAAAATTGACCCCGGAAATTTTAGAAAAAAAATATTATCACTCAACGTTTTAAAAAAGTTGAATAAAAAAGATTTTTCCGAGTCGAAAAAAGGTGCTTATTACTACAGCCTAAAAAAGAACAAAAACCTGCTATTAAATGAACGTATAATTAAACTTTAATATAAAAATATGAAAGCCAAGATGGAACATCCTCACCGAAGATACAATCCATTAACAGGGGATTGGATTTTGGTATCTCCACACAGGGCAAAACGTCCCTGGCAAGGTCAGCAAGAAGAAATTCCTACGGAAAACAAGCCCAACTACGATAAAAATTGCTACTTGTGCCCGGGCAATGAAAGAGCGGGCGGCAAAAAGAACCCTCAATACCAGGATACTTTTGTATTTAAAAACGACTTTAGTGCCCTTTTAGAAGAAATTCCTGAAGAAACACTTGATGATGAAGAATTATTCAAGGCTAAAAGTGAAAAAGGGATTAGTCGGGTTATTTGTTTTTCACCAAGGCACGATTTAACCATTCCTGAAATGGAGATTAACGCCATAAAAAAAGTGGTAGATTTATGGCAAAAAGAATACGTCGAATTGGGAGATAAAGATTTTATTAACCACGTACAAATTTTCGAAAACAAAGGAGCCATAATGGGGTGCAGCAACCCCCACCCTCATGGGCAAATTTGGGCTCAATCATCCTTGCCTGTTGAAGTTCAAAAAGAATGCAATAGGCAAGAAGCCTACCTGAAAAAACATGGCAGCCCATTACTTGTTGACTACCTGACAAAGGAACTGGAAAAAAAAGAAAGAATTGTTATTGAAAATGAATCATTTGTAACACTCGTTCCTTATTGGGCAACATGGCCTTTTGAAACAATGATTCTTCCAAAAAGAGCTGTTCAAAAAATCACACAGCTGACGGAGAAGGAAAAAACAGACTTTGCCGATATTTATAAAAAAATAACCACGAAATATGACAATATGTTCAATGTTTCGTTCCCTTATTCTGCAGGTATTCATCAAGCACCAACCGATGGGCAGGATCATCCCGAATGGCAAATGCACATGCATTTTTATCCTCCATTGCTGCGCTCAGCTACTGTGAAAAAATTTATGGTAGGATATGAAATGCTGGCCAACGCACAACGAGATATTACAGCAGAACAAAGCGCCCAACGATTAAAAGATTTATCTTTAATCCATTATAAAACTAAATAACATGGCTAAGAAAATACTAATTACCGGGGGAACCGGATACATTGGCTCTCACACGGCTGTTGAGCTAATTGAACAGGGATACGAAGTGCTTATTATTGACAACCTTTCCAATTCGGAAGAATTTATTGTTGACAGAATTGAGACCATAACTGGTATCAAACCCGCCTTTTACAAAATTGACCTGTTAAACAGTGATATTCTTGATGAATTCTTCACTCAAAACACTAACATTGAGGGAGTTATCCATTTCGCAGCAGCAAAGGCAGTAGGTGAATCAGTTGAGAAGCCTTTGTATTATTATAAAAATAACCTGAGCGGAATGATTAACCTACTTGAGGCAATGAAAAAACACCAGGTAGAAAACTTTGTTTTTTCATCATCATGTACAGTTTATGGGCAGCCTGACGAATTACCAGTTACTGAAAAAGCCCCGGTTAAAGCAGCAGAATCGCCTTATGGCTACACTAAACAGGTTTGCGAAAATATTTTAAACGATACGATTAAATCTGTTTCCAGCCTAAAAGGCATTGCATTAAGGTATTTTAACCCAATAGGTGCTCATCATTCTGGTCTGATAGGTGAATTACCGATAGGCGTCCCGGCTAACTTACTGCCATTTATTACACAAACAGCTTATGGAATTAGAGAACAGCTAAGTGTTTTTGGTGATGATTATAATACACCCGATGGGTCATGCATCCGTGACTACATACATGTGGTTGACCTGGCCAAAGCACACATTATTGCCATTGAAAGATTAATAAATGGGAAAAATAAAACTGCTTACGAAATGTTTAACCTGGGAACAGGAAATGGTTTTTCAGTTTTAGAAGTAATAAAATCTTTTGAAAAAGTAAGTGGGTTAAAACTAAATTACAAAGTAGCTCCAAGAAGGGCTGGTGACATTGAACAAATTTGGGCAGATACCACCTTTGCAAACAATGAACTAGGATGGAAAGCCGAAAAAGATATTGATGAAATGACCCTTTCAGCCTGGAAATGGGAACAAAACTATCGAAAAAAACAAAACAATTAATTTATCAATTACAAAAACTTAGGAAACATGGTTGAAATTAAACACATTTTAGAAAAAATAAACAACGGGAATAACCCTATTTTTAAAGAGTTCTATGGAACGGATGTAGCTGTGTTACAAGAACAAGCCAACAGATACACCTCACTAATTGAAACTTTTAAAAGCACTTTTGGCCATACTAAAGCAGCACTATTCAGCTCACCAGGAAGAACCGAGATTGGTGGAAACCATACCGACCATAACTTCGGTCGTGTTTTAGCTGGTGCTGTTGACCTTGATAATATTGCAGTTGCAGCAACAAACGGAACCAATACTATCAAAATTCAATCAGTAGGCTACCCGGCATTTGAGGTGAATCTTGACAATTTAGAAATTGATGAAAAAGAGTTCTATACATCAGGTTCATTAGTAAAAGGTATGTGCGCCAAATTGAAAGAACAAGGTTTTCAAATTGGTGGTTTTGATGCATGTATTGAAGGCCGGGTTCCAAAAGGTTCAGGTCTTAGTTCTTCTGCATCGTTTGAGGTACTGATTGGAGCCATTTTAAGTCACCTGTTTAATGATGGAAAATTAGACCCTGTTGAAAATGCTAAGATTGGTCAATGGGCTGAAAATAACTACTTTGGAAAACCTTGTGGTTTAATGGATCAAACTGCATGCTCAGTTGGAGGCTTAATTACTATTGACTTTGAAGATCCTTCAAAACCTGTTGTAAAGGAAGTCGATTTTGATTTTGTAAAAACGAATTACGCATTAGTTATTACCGATGTTGGTGGAGGTCATGACGATGCTGCATCGCAGGCTGAATATGCTTCTCTTCCGACTGAAATGAAATCAGTTGCAGCTGAACTGGGTGCAGATGTACTAAGAAAAGTTACCTGGGATCAAATTGTTGAAAAAATTCCTGAAATCCGCAAAAAAACAGGTGACCGCGCAATTTTAAGGGCTTATCACTTTCAGGGAGACAACGCGCGTGTTGTAAGACAAGTTGCAGCCTTAGAAACGAATGATTTTGACGGTTTTCTTGAAATGGTTATTGAATCAGGTTACAGCTCTTATATGTATAATCAAAACATCTTTGACATTACCCATAAAGAAGAGCAAGTAGTATCATTAGCTTTAGCGTTAAGCGAAATGATCTTAAAAGGCCGTGGTGCATGGCGTGTACATGGCGGTGGCTTTGGAGGCACCATTCAGGCATTTGTTCCACAAGATTTATTAGACCAATACACAAAGGTTCTTGAACATGTTTATGGTGAAGGAAAGTGCCACAAACTTTTTATAAGAAATAAAGGTGCTGTAAAAGTTGATTTATAAAAATAATTGATTCATCGGTTATATACCATTAGATTCCGTAATTAATGAATGGACTGAAGGCACAAAGATGGAAGTTGGAAAAGAAAAGCTGAATGTGGTGAAATTCTTCTGACTTAGGGCTTTGAACTTCAGACCAAAACTGATAAAAAAACAATTAAAATTAGTGGTAAACGACCGCAAAATCATAAAAAACAACTAATGAAATCTAAATCCCTTTTTTATTTTTGGCATTTCATTTATTAATTAACACTTTCGAAAAACTTTTCAAGACAAAATAGTAACTATAAATTTATTAAATCAATACAACTATTATGGAAAATAAAAATCAGAATCGCACACTTCCTATAATAATGATGATCTTGCTTTTTGGTATGATCTCATTTGTTACCAACCTGGCAGCACCTATGGGAATTGTTTTAAAAAACCAGTTTGGCGTTTCAAATGCCCTTGGTTTATTAGGAAACCTTGCCAATTTTATTGCGTATGCTGTAATGGGAATACCTGGAGGGATACTTTTACAAAGAGTAGGCTACAAAAAAACTGCTTTGATTGCCATTGCAGTTGGTTTTATAGGAGTTCTTATTCAATATCTTTCTGGCCACGCAGAAAGCTTCAGTATTTATTTATTGGGAGCCTTCATCTCTGGTTTCTCAATGTGTTTATTAAATACTGTGGTAAACCCTATGTTGAACACTCTTGGTGGAGGAGGAAATAAAGGCAACCAGCTTATCCAGGTTGGAGGTTCTTTCAATTCTGTAATGGCTACGTTTACTCCTGTATTTGTAGGTATTTTAATCGGTGAAGCTACTAAAGCCCGAATTACTGATGTTTATCCAGTGTTATATATAGCTATGGCTGTTTTTGCATTGGTATTTTTTATGATGATGGCATTTAGAATACCTGAGCCACACGCGGAACAATCAAGCGAACCCATGGGAAAACTGATATCTGGAGCATTAAAATTCCGTCACTTTATTTTAGGGGCGATTGCAATTTTTGTATATGTAGGTATTGAAGTTGGCGTACCAGGAATTGCTAACCTTTACATGACAACTCCAACAGAAGACCAAGCACAAAGTATTATTACCGAATATGATAAACAAAATGCAGATGAGGCCTATTTACTTAAACTAGCGGCCCAGGACGAGCAAAACGAAGAAACAGAAGGCTATAAACCACAGGTTATTAAAAGCGACTCATACGAAAACGCTAAAAATATTATTGCAGGAGATAACCCTCCTGGTTTAGGAATTGCTACCGGTATTGCAGGAGGAATTATTGGGTTCTATTGGTTGTTAATGTTGGCAGGAAGACTACTAGGAGCAGCTATAGGCAGTAAAGTATCCAGCAAAACTATGCTTGGTTTTACTTCTTTTGTTGGGTTGATCCTTGTTTTTTTAGCGATTCTTTGGCCAGAAGGAATAACAGTATCAATGCCTGCATTTAAAACAAGTGGAGCCTCCTTGTCATTTGGCTTAGTCCCTGTACCAATTAAATTTTTATTTTTAGCATTAGTTGGCATATGTACTTCAATTATGTGGGGTGGCATTTTTAACCTTGCGGTTGAAGGCCTGGGTAAATATTTAGCAGCCGCTTCTGGTATTTTTATGGTTCTGGTATGTGGTGGTGGTATTATCCCAGCATTGCAAGGATGGTTAGCCGATGTTACTAATTATGTAACAAGTTACTGGTTAATAATTGCTTGTCTTGGCTACTTGTTATTTTATGCTTTGATTGGAAGCAAAAATATAAACAAAGACATCGCTGTAAACTAAAAATAATTCTTTAACGGAGTTTATCTTTAAAATTTCTGTAAACTTTCACCAGCCTTTCTTTTTTTAGAAAGGCTGGTTGATAAAAAGAATAAAAAATGGACAAAAAAACATATCAATTAAAAAATGATAATGGCCTTGTAGTTGAATTTCTTTCACATGGTGGCAGAATTACATCTGTAAAAGTCCCTGATGGTGAAAACTTTGTAGATGTTGTTATTGGCTACGACACAGCAGAGGAGGCCATTAATGGAGATGATTATTTTGGGGCGATGTGTGGAAGAGTTGCTAACCGAATTGCAGAAGGAAAATTTACTTTAGAAGATAAAGATTACCAGCTTGCGCAAAATAATGGTGGCAATGCTTTGCATGGTGGCCCAAATGGTTTTCAGACAAAATATTGGGACGTTGAACAAATTAATGAAAACGCCTATAAACTTAGCTTGACCAGCCCTGATGGTGATGAGAATTACCCTGGCGAGATAAAAGTTGAAATGATTTATTCGTTGAATAATGATAACGAGTTTGGCATTGATATTTCTGCAAAAACAAACAAAACAACCATTGTTAACCTTACCAGTCATCCTTATTTTAACCTAAAAGGAGCTGGAAAAGGAAACATCCTGGATCATTTGCTTGAGATTAATGCCATTGAAATGACCCCACTTAGCGAAAAATCTGTTCCGACAGGGGAAATTAGAAATATTGAAGGAACTGCCATGGATTTTTCTACTCCAAAAAGTGTTAAAGAAGCTATTGAAAGCGATTACGAACAAATAAAATTAGTTGGAGGAATCGATCACAACTGGGTACTTAACAAAGATGAAAATGAAAATGGCTTTGCATTAAGACTGACTGAACCTGTTTCGGGAAGAAAAATTGAGTTAATTACCACCCAGCCAGGTGTTCAGGTTTATACTGCCATGCATTTTGATGGCTCTGAGAAAGGAAAAGGAGGCGCTTCTTTTGAGAAATTTGGTGGAATTGCTATTGAAGCTCAAAACTATCCTGATGCTATCAATCATACCAATTTCCCAAATTCGGTTTTAAAACCCGAAGAAGTTTATGAGCAAAAGATTGTATACAAGTTTGGATGGTAAAAGATGAAAATTTGAAATCATTACAATTGACATGTAGAGACACACGTGTGTCTCTACAAATTAGACAGGTTTTACACCTTAATCCCCATTACCAGCACATCATCAATTTGAGCCAAATCTCGCTTCCACTTCACAAATGCCTGCTCCAAAACTGTCTTCTGTTCCAGCATAGGTTTTCCCTGTACAGACATTAAAAGCTCTTTAAACCTTTTTGTTTTGAATTTTTCACCCGTTTCGCCACCAAACTGATCCACATAGCCATCAGAAAAAGAGTAAAGACTATCCCCTCTCTCTAATTGAAATTGATGATTAGTAAATTCTTTCTCAGCTAAATGGATACCTATAGGTTGCCTGTCTGCTTTTAAGTGAATAAGCTCGTACCTTGAATCCACATCCAGGTTTTCATCTAAAATATTTATTCCTGCTTTTGGGCGAATGATGTACAGCGGATTATATGCCCCGGCATATTGCAGCTCAAGTGTCTCATTATCAATTATTAACAAAGCAATATCCATTCCATCTTTTTGTTCACCTTCTTTACCTTCCTGGTGCAACGATTTTTTTACTTTGGCCCGCAAGCGGTTTAATATTTGTGCTGCACTATCAAGACTTCTACGGGTAACAATTTCGTTTAAAAAAGAGCTTCCCAGCATACTCATAAATGCACCAGGTACACCATGTCCGGTACAATCTGCAGCCACCACAGCAACAAAGTTGTTTAGTTTCTTCATCCAGTAAAAATCACCGCTAACGATATCCCTTGGTCGATAAAAGATAAAATGTTCCAGCAAAATATCATCAGCCAATTGAGAAGATGGTAAAACAGCCTGTTGAATCTTTTGTGCATAGCTGATACTATCCAGGATTTCTTTTCGGTGTTTGTAGGCAATATCTCGCTGCTCTTCTATTTTTTTCTTACTTAGCTCAATTTCTTCAGTCCTCTCTTTTACCAGGTCTTCAAGCCTTTGCTGCTCCTTTTTACTTGCACGCAGCCTCCAAATAAAAACTAGCCTGACCAAAGCAACAGATAGCAATAAATAAATAATAATGGCCCACCATTGCCTGTATAAAGGGGTAAGAATTTTAAACTTAAAACTTGCACTTTCGGCCACCTTACCAAATTCGTTTTTAGCTTCTACAATAAATTCATAGTTTCCATCAGGCAAATTTGTATACTCTTTTTTCGCAAGGCTTGTCCAGGCTGAGGTATCTTTATCAAAGCCATCTAAGTAATAACGATACTCAACATTTCCAATGGCAGGATAAACGGGTAAGCTGAAATCAAACAATATTGAATTATCTAAATAGCTTATTAAATGAGTTTTTGCAGAAGAAATCTTAAGTAAGGAGTCATTATTGATTGTTTTTACATACCGTAAGCTTGTTTTGTAATTTGGGTGGTAATTGTATAAACTTTTGTACTTAGATAGTAAAAGTCCATCTTTTCCTCCTGCCCATATTTGATTGCTCTTACGATCGACCCAAACAGCATTGACTGCAAATGATGCTGCAGGAAGAAATGGCGTAGGGTTTAGTTCAATCCCTTTTTCAGATATACTTAAAAATGACAAGCCTTTTTGCTCACCATTGGTCACTAAGAATGTATTTTCTGCAAGTTCAAACAAATCATGAATCCACAACTTTTGCGAACTACTGTCATTTGGATTCAAAAACCAGGGAATAAAGTTGTTTTGGTCAATATTTACAGAATACAACCCTTTTTCTGAGCTAAAAAAGATTTGGTCTTTGAATTTATTCAAGTGCAGGGATAAAAAATTACCAGAACCCTCAATTTCCATTGCCCTATCAGCATTTTTTTTAACCACAAATATTCTTCCAGGGCTGACTTCTAAATAAATATCCCCATCTAAGCTTTCTTCAATTTTTAAAACATCCCCTTGAATGCCTTTAATTGTTTTTAGCAATGAAACCCCCTTACTATTATACTGATAAACAGATAGTTTAGATATTTGCCCTGCATAAAAAACACCAGTTTGCTTACTTGCTTTTTTCAGGGAAAAAGTAAAATTGTTATCTTTTGTAGGTTGGGCTTTATCATTATTAATCAGGTAAATACCTCTTGAGGTAGCAGCAAATAACTTTCCTGCTATCTGTATTAATGATAAACAGGCAACATTTAGCTTTTCAACTTTTTTCATAGCAGAACCATGTAAATAAAAAAGCCCTTCTTCGGTAGCAAAGTAAACCTTGCCATTAAAAAATTTTATATCTAAAACTTTTCCCGATAAACCACTTGTTTTGCTGTTGATATAAGATAATGGCCAAAATATTTCAAGTTTTGAAACACCATTATTAGTTGCCGCCCATAACGACATATTTTTACTAAAAAATAATGCATTTATGGATTGATCCTGAAGCCCGGCAGCCTGATCAATAATTTGAATGATTTCTCCAGATTCGTTAAACAATACAATTCCACCCAGTTCTGTACCAGCTGCATATTCTTGCATGTCTGTTTTTATCCCACAATTTAGTCCATTGCTTTTCAAAAATTCGTTTACCGGACAGTTAAATTCGTGTATTTGATTATTTTTTAGCAAAAATAGCCCTTGATTTCCTGTTCCAATTAATAATTCATCTTTACTTCCGGTGGATAGCATAAAATTAATATCCAATATGCTCAACCCTTGTGTTGCATTTAACTTTCGAAATTTACCATCTTTGAATATGTGAAGGCCTGTTTGTTTTGAGCTGGTTGATTTAGCATCAAAAAAGAAATAAAGTGTATTGTTTACTTTAAAAGCTGAAAGAAGCCTGTTATCAAGGTTACGTATTTCAACCTTGTTATCTTCATAAATAAAAAGTTGATTTTCACTTGCAAAAACGACCCTCTCATCATCACATAATACTTTAAAAATCAAGCCTATATCTGTTTTCCCTATTTCTTTGGGCACTAATGATGTAAAATTTGTTTTACCATATTCGTTGGTACTTAAAAAACCGAAATCATAGAAGCCCCCAGCATAGATTTTGCCTTTTTTATCCTTTGCCAATGAAAGAACGCGCATGCCGCTTTTTGTGTTAATTTTGTTCCAATTTGTTCCGTCAAACTGCAGGATTCCGGCAAAATTCGCAAAATATACCAGACCATTATCACCTTGTAGTACATCAAAATTATTCTCATGTGCTTTATATTCTTCAGAAGAATAATTTTTAATAAAAGGTGCTCCCCTTTTTTGACTAAAGCTTTGTGCATTTATAGAAAAGCCATAAGCAAAAAGGAAACATAGAAAAACAATATGTTTAAGGTATTTTGTCATTTACAAGTATCATTTACATTTTTTATGCCATTCATCATTTTCTCTATTAGCTTATTAACTCAGATACAGACATTTTATGATTTTTTTTGGTAATCACCCCGTTCACCAGATCATTTGCAAACCTAATGTTGCCTGTTAAGAAACCTGTGATATGATGCATCTTAATTTCAACAATTGTTGCTTTTTGAGAGTCAACACGATATTTTGCCATTTTATCTTCCCTTACAAGCAATGAACAAAATATACTATTTCTGGTTAAAACCGATTGATTGGTTTCATCAAAAACTTCTCCGGATGAAATAATAAAAAAGCTCTTAGAACCAACATTTGGCGAAAAAGATTCCCCTTTTGAAAAGCTTAATTCATCCACAGAACCAGCCAATTCAATCAAATCCTCTTCGGAAAGGTTTTGAAATAAAGAAAGTTTTTTCAAATCCATTAATTTACTAAATATCAACCTCTTACCCCCATTCAAATAATCCTCTATTTGCTCCCCAAACTCCATCAATCCGTTTACTTTAGGGAAATTTTGATTGACTTCTTTATAAAACAGCTCTTTATTTTGCTGGTAAAGATAATAAGCTGCCAATTGCCAAACCATTTCGTTAGGATGCACCATGTTTGCAATAAGGATGCTATTTATTTGATCTTTTCTTAAAGATGATAGCATTTCTAAGGCACAACATTTTGTATAGAAACCTGTTACCCAGTATTCCGAATTAATAATATCAGCTAATTGCTCAGTTAACTTTAATCGTTCAGTGGGGAAAAATGGTTTGTAATTATTGACTATCTCAAAATTATACTGACTTTCGAGCAATGGTAACAATATTGGTTTATGCATCTCGGACAATACCATATCGGCTACCTCAAGGGCAAAGCCAGAAGAGTTTTTATCATTTTGCTCAAGGTTTTCTTCAATTAGCCTTATTGCTTTAGGATCGTACAACACAGCTAGGTGAGAAAATATTTTTCGCTTCTTGTTAAGCTGCTCATTTTCAAGAGATCTGAACAAATCTTCATGAATGCTTTGCTTGCCAATATTTACTATTGCCGAACAAATTGACACATAGTTTTTAATTTCATTTTCAAGCTTTTGCCAAACAATAGAAGCATTGTTTCTACCAGCCCTGTAATTTAGTTTACCTAAGGCCTCAATAATTCTATCGCCTACTATTTTATTATGGTGATTGATGTTTTTTTTCAAAAAATCAATTGATTTTTGACCTCCAATTTTTTCAACCAACTCAACTGTTTTTAATTGCATTTGGCTATCATACTCAGTTTTCTGGAAATTATGATCCAACTCAGGAACAATTGCCTCACCAATTTTTATCATAGCAGCTGAAACAATATCTGTATAAACCGGATTCTGAAAAAGATTGATTAAATGATAAAATAGATCGGATTCTCTCATTTTACCAGCAGCAACTATTGCTTCGCACTTAACCCCAAAATCCTCATCGTGTAGCAACCTGATAATTGGCTTTTCTACTTTATAGATGGAATATTTTGGCATATTCTGGGCGGCAACTGCCCTTTCTATTGAATTTTCAGACTTTGATAATTCTATTACTTTACTGAATTTTATTGGTTGCAAAGCCGCACTACCATCAACACCCTTATTCTCAGACACATAATCATCAACTTCGTAGGGAATTACCTGCCTAAAACAACTGATTAAACCTTTAGATTTTTCATCTGATGCATCTAAATTAGTTTGTTTTAGCAAATGAAGTAACTCTGAATCATTGCTACTTTCTTTCCCCTTCCCTTTTTTCATTAGTATCGATTGCAAAACATCCCTGTATTCTTTATAAATTGCAATTGCACTTCGATACCAAATGGCAATGATTACCAACAAAAACGCTGAGAAATAAACCAGGCTAAAACCTGGTATTTTTGCAAACAAAAACAACAAAACACCTGCAACAATACTTGCATAGGCTTTAGGCCCGCTTTCTACTTTATTTTGAAAGGCAATGCGCTCATCGGGTGGAAGGGGCTGGTAAAGTATTTGTGTAGCAGGGTCGTTAAAAGAGGTCCGAACTGCCCTTGTAAATAATCGCCCTAAGGCTACAAACGAAAAAAACAGGGATGCAGCACCATACACAAACCCAAATAAGGTGGCCAGGATAAAGCTAAAAGCCAATACTACAGGAAAAGCAATTAAGCCAAAGCGCATTCCATATTTTGACATTAAACGCCCTGATATAAAGGTTTTTAGAAAAAATTCAACAATGGAACTAATGCCAAAAAATACCCCAACAAATGCGGTAAGTTCTTCTTTTGATGGATATTCCAGTTTCGCTTGTGCCTGAAAAATAAAATCGACAAAAAACTGTGCAAATATTGGAATAAAGGCAATTACAAAAAATAATTTGTAATATTTATTTTTAAAAAATGAGGTCTTTTTTAATTCCTTTTTATTGACATCCTTTTTCTTTGCAGCACCAACATTGCTCAATTTATCTTTAAATTTTCGTACAATAGCAAGCATTATAAAAAAGCCAATAAGCAATGTGGCACCCGAGATAAACAATAAATCCTCGGTGCTAATTAATTGAAGTAAAAATGGAACCGAAAGAAACGATAATATGCTTGCTACTACCTCACCCCCTGATATTAACCCAAAAAGACGTTTCCCCTGGCGCAAAGTAAACAACCTGCCGGCCACGCCCCAAAAAGTAACTGCATGAATATATGCAAAAACTCGCACCCAGGCATAGATAACGAATACAATTGCAAGTGGTTTGGAGCCCACAAAAAATGCGGTAAATATTAAAATGGATAAAACCAAAAAGGCAAGGCCTGTGGTTATACTTTTAGTAAAATTGACACTTTTCTGCACTTTAGAAAACCCCTGCCCTACTATCCAAACAATTACACCCGCTGCAATAAAAGCAACAGAAAGCATATCCCGTTCAAATAAATTCAGGAATAAAGAAGTACTGCTGGTTACAAAAAAGGCAAGTGAAGCCCCTGCAAAAAAGGAGTAAACTACTGGCAAAGCAACCAATGCTCCCTCCCCTTTTTCAAGACCTAATAGCCTGTTTATGAAACTCTTATCTTCCAATACTTGCTTTTTTCAAAATTCATTACTCAATCTTCACCAATAACACTAATAGTCCTCGTCTTCAATAGTTATAATCCTGGATTGATTCTTTAACATTAATTTATATCCTATCCGCACAAAAGTCATGTAAACTGGTTCGTGAAAAACTTCTTTGGTAAAAGCCAATTGAATACCCAGTCCACTTTTATCAACTATTTGAATAGAAGGGCCAATAAACCAATACCCCTTTTCAAAATCCCTTGTGGGATCCCATTTTCCATAACTTAGCACGCCAACCGCTCCGGATTTGCTCATCCGGTATCTGATGTATTGTACCAAATAGTAATGATCTTCCGATTCATCATTAAGCCCCCAGAAATATCTTTCCTGAATATTGCACAAAACTTTTTTATTAAACATCGAGAAATTAAAATCAAGCCTTGCACCTGTCCAAAAAGCATCTGATTGATCGTATTTTGAATAACTAAACAGCTTGAATTTCCATAGATTAACCCCTATCATTAAATCAGTACGTGCCTGATTACCAGTCGGTAAATACTTCTCTGGCATAAAGATATGATCATCCGGTCGCCATCTTATTTCCAAAGGAAAATCCTCAAAGTTCAACCTGATTTCAGGCGAAAGTTTCACCCACATTTCCAATGGTTCAGGTTCATCTTGTGCCAGGGCACTTAGCCCAATAAAAAGGCTCAAAAAGTATATCAGTATAATTTTTTTCCACATATTTATTTTCCAACAACCTGATCAAAAATCTCAATTAACTCGTTTTTGGGTGTAATAGCACGATTTAGATCATAGGCACGATGTTTAATAATTTCCAACGCCTTTTTAATTTGTTCATCAGAAAAACTATACCCCAGTATTTTGCCCGCTTCTTTAATCACGCGTGCGCTGGCTAACTGTGTTACCAATATTTTTTTATTGATATCTAAAACCGCCTTAGGATCAAATGGTTGAAAGCTTTTAGTATCGACGAATGGTGTTCCGGTTGAAATTGAATTTACACCAGTACCTACAATTGGATCGGTTACCTTTAATTGAACCTTGGTATATTCGCTGACCTTAAATGCAATTTTCTCCAGCATTTTCAGGTTTGGAGGAGTTAGGAAAAGCTTTTCCCCGTCAATACCAAACCTATCCAGCATCTTTTCTTGTTGATAGGCTAAATGAAAGCTCATTACCTCAGTAGGTACTAAACCATTGCGCTCTGCAAGACCCAACCATGATGTGGCTGCCAGGTTTACACCTTGTTTCATGCACTCGAGATTGTTGTCGAGAGCAAAAGACAGATCATTATGAAAATGAACGCCATACAACTGATCTTTAGCTGAATTTTTCAATAATTTCTCCATATAATCAGCCACTTCCGAAGGGTAAAGCCTTCCTCGTGTATCACCTAAATGAGAAATAGCAATGCCAGCTTCTTTTAATTCTTCAGAAGCTTCTGCAATGAACTGAGGATCAGCATCAAACGATGCTGCCAATTGCACATCAACAGGTATCCCATCTGCTTTATCCACTGCATATTTTGCAATTTCAACTCCTTGTTTTAGTACTTCCTGCTGGCTTTTATGAAGCATTAACTGACACATTCGTTCAGAAATTGGCAATACATATGCTACCCGAGCATATTTTGCACTTTTAACAACATCAATGCTGTCCTGAATTTCTTTTTTTGAGCTTCTACAGTTCACCGCTATATAGCAATCATCTACTTCATCTGCCAATTGTTTAATAGTGTCTACTTCATCTTTACCAATTGAAATAAAACCAGCCGCAAATACTAAATGGTCAGGTGCATGTGCACCAAACATCTTTGCATGCATTTTAGCTATTTCAATTCGTTGTTTTGCCGAAAGTATCGTTTTTGCCTGAGCACCATCACGCGCAATTTCTTCCCAAAAAACAAATCGTTTATTTCTTAATGATTCAGCTATTCTGTCCATAAATCATTTTCTACTTTAAAATTCATAAAACAAACTCAGGTACATATTCAAACCATTTTGCCTAAGGCTAGACGAATTCACCCCTGTAGCCTCATCTAAACCTGGTGAAAAATATTCAGTATTCAATAAATTAAAACCACTAAGTTGTACAGTTAAACCAGTTTTCTTTGGCGTATATGATATGCTTCCGTTTAATACAAAATAAGGATCAAATTTGTCAGGATTGGTTGGTACTGTAGTTTCTAAACCCGTTTGTCGCTGGCTCATAATATTTGCTCTCAAATTTATATTTAGAATCTCTTTGTACAGATAATTTACACCTATATTTGCCTGATAATCAGCAATATCACTTATTCTGAGTTTGGTATAGGGCTCTCCATTTTCGTCTAAAATAGGATCTCCGTTACTATCTACCGGATCTTTTGAGTAGGGTAATGTGTAGGTATAGTTGGCATAGCAAGTTAAATCCTTCCATTTATAATCAACCATTGCATTTATTCCAAAAATTTCGGCTTTCCCTTTCCCTTGATTTTGATTAGTAAATGAGCCATCCTCAAGCTGTACGGCCACTTCCTGAATAATATTGCTATACTCCGAATAGTAGGCTGATGCTGCTACTGAAAGTGATTCGAAAAACGTTTTCCCAATAGAAAACTCATAGTTTTTTACTTTCTCAGGTTGCAACCCTGGATTGGTTAATTCACGCTTCCCTGCTGCTGTAGAATATTTTTCCCGGTTTGTTGCATCTTTAAATGCCTCGGCATAAATTGCTTTTACAATAAAACTTTCAGGAGAATAAACCAAGGTTACCCGAGGATTAAATACATTTCCATAACCTTCATTGTATCTTACAACGTTATTATCGTATCTTAAACCCATGGTTAATTTTAAATGATCAATAATTGACACCCCTGCCTGGGCATAAACACCCATATCCCTGGAAAAGAATTGGTTGCCGCCTTCAATATCAGTCAAAGGAGATCCACTTTGCTCTACATCATTCGTATTGGAAAAAGTATAATCGCCCTGTATGCTACTAAAGCGGAATTCAAAACCGGCCACAATATCTAGTATATCTAATGGTTGATAAACCACTTTCAGCTCTTCACGCAGCTGATTTGATTTTTGAAATAAATACAAACTGTCATAAGTTGGAACAAAACCATCAATTAAATTAGTTAAACTATATCTTCCTGAAGCATAGTTTCGTCGATACCTTACTATGTTATTATCTCTGTCAAAATCATGCACCTTATACCTAATAAAGTTACTTATTATCAGATTGTTACTAATGCTTTTCTCATATTTAACAAAAAAATAGTTATGTACCGGCCTCCACGACATTCCTTGATCAACTCCCATAAACATTTGGTCGTTGTACTGAGCTCCAGGCCCTTCAGCCTTATTCCAAATAGTTCCTCCTATTAAAAAATCATATATTTTTAATTTACCTTCAATATAATAAGCTTCGGTTTTATCAGAAAAAGTGCTGTTATTATAAACCTCATTATCGTATGCCAGTGCCTGATTAACACCTTCGTCAGTTAAAATAATTTCATTACTGGTATTTTGTGCATAGTAGGTTCCATTAGCTGGATGGCTACTTAAAAAGTCTGCTACCTCAGTTGGATCTACAATATCCATATTTGCATGATAGGTCGCTGTAAGCTCATCTGTTAACTCCCTGGGCTCGTAACTATGTTCCGGAAAACCAGATAAATCCTGTTCATCAGATAAAAACACCCGAGCAGTAACCGATGCCGAAATATTATTGTTTTTGGTCCTGGCAGCCAGGCTAATATCAGCCATTTTTGTATTATACATACCGTAGGTTAATCGGGCATTAGCACCAAAAACCTTCCCTGGCTTAATCATCTCCCAGGGTTCTTTGGTAATGACATTAACCACGCCCAAAAAAGCATTACTACCATACATGGTAGACGCTGGCCCGTAAACTACCTCTATGTTTTTTATATTACTTAAAGGATATTGCCTTGAAAGGTAAACATTGCTTGACCACAAATCATTTTCTTCGACCCCATCAATTAGGAAAAGGGTTCGGTTAGTGTTAATTGAACGATAGCCGCGCTGATAAATGTGAGAATATAAATTTCCATTCGACCGCGAAATATCAAACCCCGGAAGATCGTGCATTACAGCTTCTAAGTCGAGGTATCCCCTGTTTTTTAATTGCTTGGATGTAAGCAGTACGACTGTTGCAGGTGCCTCTTTGATCTTCTCAGCTTTTTTAGAAACCGAAGTAACCAACTGGGCATTGTTTTGTTCTTTTATTTTCTGAAGCATTTCAATAAACCTTGTTGGATCCGTAAGGTAATCAGGCTGAAACTGAGGGTCAATTTGCAAAAGCGACACAATTGCATTTTCGGCTAAACTATCGTTATCAAGCTCAAAGTGGGTTTTTGCAATCAAACGATAGGCTTGCACCTTCTCCATATCATTAAAACCATTGTTTATACAATTTTGCATTAACTTAAGTACTTCTTCAAAGTTACCATTATTGTACTTTGTCGCTGCATCATCAATTGTAGACCTGTCGCATTTTGTTTGCGAAAAGCCTGAAACACCAAATAATAAACTGATTATCAAAAGAATAAGCTTTCTTCTTACTTTCATTTTAATTGCTTATTGATTAATTTTCTTGTAACATACAACTTTTTATTCTTCCGGCAATGTCTTAAAATAATCAATATCTTTTCCTACATAATTTAGCCAGTTTTTATAACTCATGTTTTCTGAAACATTTTTTCTAATTAGTTTTTTCAGATCCTCAACATTAATTTTCGATAAAAGAATACCGTTGTCTGCCCCTCCTGAAACAATTGTTGATTTATTCTGTGTAAGGGCAATACAATAAACCCAGTTTTTATGTCCAGTAATAACTGATGGCTCAGCATCAAGATTATTGTAGTTCCAGATTTTAATTTTTCTGTCGTAACTGCATGTAATCAATCGGTTATTTATATCATCAAAAGCGATATCATTAACTCTTGATTCATGTGCAAACATTGAGGTTCCTTTCCCGTCTCTTGTCATTTCAAGCTTTCCTGAAACATAACCAATTAATAATTCACCTTTTTTGTTCCAGCAAAGCGACTGGATATCTCCTTCTTTACTTTCGTAAGTACTAAGCAGTTTGTAGGTATTTGCATCAAATATTCGTATCCAGCCTCTTGATGATCCTACTGCAAACCTGCTTTGATCATGATTTACGGCACAGGCTGTAAATTGCTCATTAGTTTGGAATACCAATTCGGCACCTGACTGAAAATCAGTCATATCCCATGATCGCACATAACCATCCCTGCTCACTGAAATGAGCTTATCTTTCTCTTTTAAAACAACTAATTGGTTTATTGATAGTTTACTACCTATCAGGATTGTTTTTAATTGATTGGGTGAGTCCCAAACCAAAATTTTCCCATCGTAAGTACCAGCCATCACCATTCCCTGCTTTGGATCCATAGCAACTGATCTGAATCTGTATTCTTTATCTTTAGGCATTTTAAAGCTTTGCGGCTTATCTGGATCAGTAAATTTAAACTTTTTAACGGTTCCATCATCACTACAGGTTACAAAATATTTACCCCCGGGCGCAACAACTATATCCCTAACAGCATCTGTATGAATATTTTGCCCACGAATGCTTTTCGATGAATTGCTTACTTCAGAAAGAGCCGCATAAACATCAGGGTCGTAAGGGTTTCCTTTGTACTTTTTGTTAAAGTAGTATGCCTGATAGGCCATGATTAGCGGTAAGTCCGCCTGTTCTTTGCTCAGTTTTTCGACCTTTTGGTTATTTTGAAAAATCTTTACCGCCTGAACAGAAAGTGATTTTGCAACAGCCAGCCTTCGCAATGTATCCGTCCTGGCTTCAGAAAACTCAGCTCTTTCTTTTTGCTCTTCAGCCCGTTGTTTTTCAATTAATGCAGTATCGCGCAAGCGTTCGGCCTCTTGTTTAGCATCCAAAGCTTCTTTTTCGGCTTTTTCAGCATCGTTTTTTGCATTTAATGCAATTCCCCGCTGATAAATTGCCTCTTTTCGTTGTTGTAGGGCATATATTTTTTGTTCCTCGGCTATTTGCCTTTCTTCATTGGCAATCATTTGCTGTTGTTCAGCAATTTTACGGTGCGAAATCGCTTCTCGTTTTTGGATATCCGCCGCCTCGCTCTTTTCCAATGCCAGCCGTTCACTACTTAATGCTTTTTTTTCGCTGGCTTCGGCTTTTAATTTTAGGTTTAAGGCTACAATCAAAAAAGAGATTGAAACAAGTGAGGCTACTCCAAGCACAATGGCTACATACCGGGTGCGTTTTAAGTTTCGCTTTTGCCTTTCCTCTTTAGCAGCAATGGCTTTATCATGCTCTTTCTTACTGTATTCCAGATAGTTAACCGTCCTCTCAAAAGTAGGGTCATACCTGAGCGCCCACGTTTTATTAGGTTTATTTTCCAGTTTCCATTTTAGTGCTAATTGTAAATCAGGATTAACTAAAAGCCCTGTTTTACCTTCCTGATAGAGTTCAGCCGACTTTGCCAACCGCAGGTAGAGTTGCGCTGATTCGGTTTCAGTCAGCACCCAGCCCACCAAACGCTTCCACACCCTCATAATGCTTTCGTGCGAAATATCGATAACGCTGTTTGAATCAAGGCGTTGTGTATGAACAGGCATTAAAAAACTATTTCCTTCTGCCCTGAATTCATTAATTACAGTAATTACGTCCTCTTCATGCGCCCCTGTTATTTTACAAATTTCATCCAGTCTGGCAGGCCGACGAGTTCCGCGGTTATCCTCGCCCAAATGGGTTAGTGATTTAAAAAGCTTTTCGGTAACCAGTTTCAGTTCGTTGCTAGGTAATGAACCATATATTTGTTCTGCGTGTACCGAAAGTGCGTCAGTTACTGTCCCTACGGCTTTATAATGCTCAATATCAACAGGTTGATCTGCTTCGGAATTAATCAGCCAATAATCCCATGTTCGCATTAAAGCATGCTGCAAAACTGGTAAACTTATATCATATTCAATAATATGTGTTCTTAAAAGTGCCTTTAATTCAGGTGAGATTGTAGCACCTGCATACCTTGCTGGTCCAATAACTGCCTCCTCTTTTTCGGCAAGGGTCATTTTGGGTATCAGGTAGTGGCCATCGTTAATCATGTCGGGCAATGCTTCAAACTCTGTGCAATCGCTTAAAAAGTCGGTACGCATAGAGAGTGCTACAAAAATAGGCCTGCTTTCCTGCTTTGAAAGTTCAATTAATAAATTGACAAAATGTTCTGAATCTTCTTTAGAACCCGAAATGTATTCATCTTCGCGATATCTGAAAATCTCTTCAAATTGATCGACATAAATAAGGATATTGTCATGAAACTCGACCTGTTCAAAATAACTTACAACCGTTTCGGCATCTAATTTTAGTAATTTTTCAATGTCCTTTTGGGTACCAATTAATTTGTTATCAATCCCATAATTCTGAAGCGATTCAATTAAAGCAGAAGCCATGTTCCTTAGTGGCTGATTTCCTGGTCTGAAAGTAAATGATGTCCAGTTATTTGATACTTTTTTTAGTTCAGGAATTAACCCTGCTTTTACCAATGAAGACTTACCACTTCCTGATGCTCCGGAAATAACGATAAAATGCGACTTTGTAAGTACTTTCAATAACTCGTAGGTATGCTTTTCTCTGCCGAAAAACAATTCGCTTTCGAGTGTATCAAAGCTTCTGATACCAGGGTACGGATTTTTTATGTATTCTTTTGCCGTGGTTTGAATCATAAATTCTTATACGCTGCTCCTTAACTGCTAATCCAGGATAAATTTAAACACACTACCTTGACTTTATCTTTATTTTTTGTCATTAGTCAATAGTTGATTATCAATGACTAACGACCAGTGACCAGTGATTAATACATCAAGTTAATGATGCTTTACACAAAAAGGATACCAAAAAATTAAAAGTGGAAATTGGAACTTTGAAATTAAAAATTTGTAACCTCCACAAAACATATTTCCTCCCCAAATTTTCTTAATTTTGCCAAACTTCTGAAACCAAACTCATCAGCAACTATTTTTTATTTAATAACTAGTAAATTCATGTTCACAAAAGAAACATTTATAAACAGAAGAGAAACCTTAAAATCAAAGTTTGACAATGGAATTTTATTATTCCCCGGGAATGGTGAAAGCCCGATGAATTACCTTAACAACACTTATAGATACCGACAAGACAGTACTTTTTCCTATTATTTTGGTTTAAACTTCCCCAATTTGGTTGGGTTAATAGATGTTGATGAAAATAAAGCCTGGGTTTTTGGTAATGATTATACCATTGATGACATTGTTTGGATGGGCACGCAACCAACCATAAGAGACCGGCTAGAACCATTTGGTATTAAGCATGTTGCGCCTTTAGCAAAACTTGAGGAATATTTAAAAACGGCCCGACAAAAAGGGCGAGCCATCCATTACCTTCCGCCTTATAGAGGCGAGACTAAAGTTCAATTACTAAACTGGCTGGATATTCACCCAAAGGTAGTTGCTGAAAAAGCATCAATGGAATTGATTAAAGCAGTTGCAAATCAACGAAACATAAAATCAGAGGAGGAAATTGCAGCCATTGAAAAAGCTGTAAACATTACCGTTGATATGCATTTAGCTGCTATGCATATTGTTCGTCCCGGAATTACCGAAGCACAAGTAGCTGCAAAAGTTCATCAGGTTGCGCTGGCTGCCGGGGCTGATATTGCTTTTCCAATAATTGCCACCATTAACGGCCAAACACTTCATAACCATTACCATGGAAACAAACTTAAAAAAGGACGAATGTTCTTGTTGGATGCAGGTGCTGAAATTGACTCGTTATACAGTGGAGACATGTCAAGTACCATTCCGGTTGACTTAAAATTCACCCCTAAACAAAAAGAAATTTACAACATTGCCTTGGCTGGACACGAAGCTGTTGTTCAGGCACTTAGCCCAGATATTAGGTTCATGGATATTCACCTTTTAGCAGCAAAAACCATTGCCCAGGGGCTGAAAGACATTGGTTTAATGAAAGGCGATGTTGATGAAGCAGTTATAAAAGGTGCCCATGCCCTGTTTTTCCCTTGTGGGCTGGGCCACATGATGGGAATGGATGTTCATGACATGGAAAACCTTGGAGAAGTGATTGTAGGGTATGATGGAAAACCAAAAAGCAAAATGTTTGGTCTGAAATCCCTTAGATTAGGCAGAAAACTTCAACCTGGATTTGTTTTAACCATTGAACCTGGCATTTATTTCATTCCTGAGCTGATTGATTTATGGCAAGCAGAAAAACGTCACGAAGAATTCCTTAATTATGATAAAATTAATGAATACAGAAACTTTGGCGGTATAAGAAACGAAGAAGACTTTGTAATTACAGAAACTGGTTCTCGTTTATTAGGAAAACCGTTGCCAAAAACTGTTGATGATGTGGAGTTTGAGCGGGCTAAGCCAAGAATTTAATGCTAGTCACTGCTCTCTGGTTTCTATCCGCCTAGTGTCATGTCAAAGCTAATTTGTCAGGTGACAACACCTGACAAGTGCACCAGCCAGGTGTTGTCACCTGGCTAATTACCAGAAATATCAAATTTGACTTAACAATAGTGGATTGTTAACAAAAAACAGAAGCACTATCAATTTACATGCATTTTATTAGAACCCGCTTGGCGGATACTCTTCGTTTAACAAATAACATTTAACTTTTTCATTTACTTTTACAACATGAACGAACTTAGCATTACCACCCCCGCATTAATGTTTTCGGCAGTTTCATTAATCCTGCTGGCCTATACTAATCGGTTTTTATCCTATGCGCAAATAGTACGTAATTTGTATTCGGATTTTAAAAAAAATAACGACATGGTATTGATTGACCAAATTAAAAACTTACGTCGTAGACTTTACATGATTAGGGCAATGCAGGCTTTGGGGGTAGTAAGCCTTTTTTTGAGCATGGCTTCAATGCTGCTTTTATATCTGGATATCAACTCGTTAGGTGCTATATCTTTTGCTGCTGGTTTGGTAAGTATGATTATTTCGCTGGCCATTTCGTTGTGGGAAATTCAAATATCAGTCAGGGCACTTGATTTGCATTTAAAAGATATGGAACCCTCAAAGAGGGATTTATAAAGAAAATTCATTCTATTACAAAATAATATTCTAATTTTCAGATTCTTATTAATTAAAAAATAAATTACTAAAGGTTACCTCTAAAAATAGTAAAGTTCAAGGCACGAGAAATTTTAAAACCGGAGTTTACTTCTGTAAATGAGAACTTTTCTCATGAGAACAGCAAATAATTTTTAAATTTTGAAGTAACGAAGAACTTTTTTCATGAAGCGAAGCGAGTAAATTTGCTTTTTTAGAGATAACCTAAAAACTTCACCAAGGTTCTTTGGGAATGTTCGACTAGACTGTTAAAGATTAAAAATTGAACCCTGGCAAAGTATAAAATTCTTGTAGGAGGTATTTTGTTTTTATTCAACTCCTTGTTGATTTATTGAAGCAGTCAACTCAGTGGTCACATTTTTTCCGCCAAATAAATTGGTTCCAATACTTCCAATGGTGTAAATAGGTCCCCAGGGGATTCCCCACCAACCAAAAACAAAAGAAATAAGTGAATAAATGAGTCCTTTACCAAGCCCTGATTGTCCTGCTGGAATAAAGTAAATTTCACTTGACCGACGAAAAGTAGCCACAACAATTGAGATGCAATAGTGATAAACCACAAATTTGCCGCCACGTGAAAGTTCCCGGTTAATATCGTTGATGGTTAAACCATCCAGACCATTAATTTTCATAGCACAAAGATTTTAATTTATACTAAGCCAATATGGAATATTGCAAAACGGAATTCTATAATGGCTTTATATATGCCGATCGACTGGCAGTTTTGGTTTGAGAGCTTGCGAAACAAACCAAATACTAACAGCGGTTCGGTATAACTTTCAGTGCAAAAAAAACACAGTACAACGACAAAACGCGTCGTAGTAAATCTGATTTACAAAAAAATTAATAATTTTTCCCGTCCTTGAATAAATTAAGCTGTTTTTCTTTCCTTTTTTTAAACCTGTAGGTCCAAGAAATATCAGCAAGTGGGTAAATTCCAAAACCTGCTCCTCTGCCTTCCTGGTAGGTTCCGTAGGAAAGTTTATAACCAACTGCAACCATCAAGCTGCTGGTTATCTTGGTCATAACCAAGCCTTTGTGTTCAATAGCCCAATCATCAATAAAACCAACTGACAGAAAGTCTACATCAACACTGTAATTAATAAATCCATTTAAATGGGCATCTAAATCGGCACCCACATACCAAAGGACTTTTTTATGATAAACCTCAGTACGGTGATAAATAATAGGCTTGTAAATATGAGTTAAAGTAGATTCACCAAAATTAAGGGCAAACTGCACCCCAAGTTTTAAAGATAAAAGATAGTTTTCAGGCCTTTCGCATGTGCCCCCACCTTCCTGAAGCATTTTACTGGCAATTACTTCGTTTTTTATTACAAAAAGTTGGGGCACTTTGACTTCTTCAGGTATGTAATCTTCATTATCTCTTTTTCTTACCATATTTAAAAACATGGTTGGATAGTTGAGTCCATGAACCGAAGCAATACTTATCTTTCTATCGTACCAATTTTTTTTCACCTGTCCGTTAGGTAATACAAAAAAGGCCCAGGGTTGAGCAGAAATTTCGAGCGTTTTTGTTAAACCATATCGAGCAGGCCTAAAAAGGCTTACTTCTAATTTTTTTTCAGGAATGGTTTTGCCAGTTCCTACCGTCCAAAATTCCATTTGGGCAAAAGACTGAACCTGAAACAAAAAGATGATGAAAATAAAAATGAATCTTGAAATAGGAATGGACATTTTTGTAGGTACTTTAAAACGAATTAGTTCGCAAAAATAAAAAAAATTTCCCCGCCAAAACCGGATTATACAAATAGCGGGGAAATCATTCTGCTTCAATTTTTAAGCCAAGCTTTAGGAACTCATCCATAGTTAGCTTCGTTTCGCAATCAATTCAAATATATAACGCGAATAATTTTTGTTTAGTCTATAAACTTTAATTTTTTTTTTGTAAATTATTGCTTTTTTCTCAGCTTAAACACATAAAAGGCTGATTATTAAGAAATTACACAGATTTACTATTTTTAAAATTATTCCCGATTCTGGCTACACATTGTTTAATTGGGGTGTATTTGAAATCTATTGCCTGCAAAAGTTTTTCACTCGACAAGGTTGATTGTTTTTGTGCCACACGGATTGTTTCTTTTGTAACCCGTGGAGCAGAGCCGGTAATTTTACTTTTTAACAACTCTAATCGCCAAGCGATTTCAAGTAACACCGAATTTGCCTTGACTTTGGGGATTTTTGCATTAAGTTCATGAGCCACCATTGTAAAAAAATCCTTAAAACTTAGGTTTTCGGCAGAAACAAGGTATCGCTCGCCACTTATCTCACTTTCCATTAACTGTACCATAATATTTACAACATCCAATACATCCACGTATCCCATAATACCTTTAGAATAAAAACTCATCCCTTTTTGGATGGTACTAAAAATACTCGGGCTTCCGGCATTCCAGTTACCTGTACCAAGTACAACCGATGGATTCACAATTACAGCATTAAGGCCTTCGGTAATCCCGCGCCAGACTTCTAGCTCCGATAAGTATTTACTAACCGAATAGCCCGAATGCTCTCTTTTAGGATTGCGGAAAGTTTCTTCGGTTAAAGGTTCTCCGTTAACAGAATCCCCTAAAGCTGCAGTAGAACTTACATGACACATCTTTTTCACCCCTTTTTCCAAGGCTGCATTAACTACATTTTGAGTTCCTTTTATATTAACATGGAGCATTTTATCACGATCAGCAGGGTTAAAGGAAACCATTGCGGCCGAATGATACACAAAATCAACACCTTCCATTACCATCAGCATGCTGTTATGATCCAAAATATCTGCCTCTACCCACTCTATCGCATCAAAAAGTGGCTCATAATTTTTTTCTAGGTACGAAAAAATTTGTTTTACTACTGAAAGATCACTGGATTTTCGTTTTACTGCCCTTATTTTCGATTCTTTTTTTGCCAATTTATATAGTAAATGGGCTCCTATCATCCCTGTACCGCCGGTTACAAGTATCATATCGTAGTTAAAAAGTAATTTGTAACAAATTGAAAGTTATAACATTAATCATGCTGCAAACATAAAAAAAGAATAGGTTTTAACACCATAATCAAGGTAGAAAACCAAATTTAGTTTAAATATAGCACCCTGTCAATCTGTTTTTTTAAAGGATTAGTTTATTTTTGCATTATATTTAAGATGGATTTTTCTATACAAATATGGTCGCTTATTTTTAGTCCTTTAACAGGATTTGTTGTTGCTTTTGTTTCAATACCTACCATTGTAAAAGTAGCAAGAACAAAACACCTATATGATGAACCAGATGAACGGAGCGCGCATACATCAAGAACACCAACTTTGGGAGGCCTGGCCATTTTTGCAGGGTTTGTTATTTCCTCAAGTCTGTGGATAAAAGCAAGCCAAATGCCTTATTTTCAATTTATTATAGCGGCCTGTTTGATAGTTTTTTTTATTGGTATTAAAGATGATATTTTAATTATAGCCCCTATAACCAAGTTTTCGGGCCAAATTGTTGCAGCGCTTATTCTTATTCTTTTTGGCGGAATAAGAATCACTAACTTGCATGGTTTTTTCGATATTCATGAAGTTAGCTATGTTACCAGCGTTTTTATTACCCTTCTCGCCATTTTGGTAATCATCAATGGATTTAATTTTATTGATGGTGTTGATGGCCTGTCGGCCTCAATTGGTATTATTACAGCAGGTACTTTTGGTTATTGGTTTTTATGGTCTAAAAATTTTCAGCTGGCCATTATTTCTATGTCGTTAATGGGTAGTTTGTTTGCCTTTTTTTTATTCAACGTATTTGGCAGCAAAAACAAGATATTTATGGGAGACACCGGCTCGCTTATTATTGGCCTGGTTTTATCCATTTTGGTTATTCTGTTTAACGAATTAAATATTGATAAAACGCAAACATGTGCCATTTACCCTGCTCCGGCTGTTTCTTTCGGAATACTAATTATCCCGCTGTTTGATTTAATGCGGGTAATGTTTATTCGTCTTATTACAGGCAGGCCTGTTCTTAAACCTGATAAAAACCACCTGCACCACCAACTGCTTAAATTAGGATTAAACCACGCAAGGGTTACATTGATTATTTCAGTTGTTAATTTATTTTTTATCTACTTTGTCTTTTACACAGCAAGATTTATTAGTATCAGGCGACAATTATTACTAATTTTAATTGTTGCTCTTGCCCTGTCGTATATTCCTCCGTATCTTCTGATTAAAAGAAGAAAATTAGAAAAGGGAAATAAACCGGATGAAAGTGCTAAAACATTAAAAAATGGGTAAAATACCAACCAATCTGGCTAATTATAGTACAATGGATTACAGTCCGGGAAAAAACACCCTGATCAGATTTTTATGGTATTTTACCAACGTACTGTTCTTTTTAAACCCCTTAAACCCTTTTAGCTCGTTAAAAGTTTTTCTGCTTAGGCTTTTTGGAGCTAAAATTGGGAAAGGGGTAAATATTAAACCTTCGGTGAATATTAAATATCCCTGGCGATTAAAAATTGGCAACCATGCCTGGATTGGTGAAAAAGTATGGATTGATAACCTTGCTGATGTTCAAATTGGTGATAATTGCTGTATTTCTCAAGGGGTACTTTTATTAACCGGCAACCATAATTACAAAAAAAGCAGCTTTGATTTAATTACCAGGGAAATAATTTTGGAACATGGAGCCTGGATTGGAGCTAAATCTATAGTTGCCCCTGGTGTTTCATGTGCTTCTCACAGCGTGCTTTCAGCTGGTTCAATTATAACCTCTAACATGGAAGCTTATACGATTTATGGAGGCAATCCGGCAAAAAAAATCAGAACCAGAACCATTGAAGAATGACAATAACAATTATTACAGCCACATACAACTCAGCAGCAAGCCTTGAAGATTGCATTAATTCTGTAATTTCTCAAACCTACAAAAACATTGAATACATTATCATTGATAACTGCTCAACTGATGCTACGCTGGATATTGCCAAATCGTATGACGATAAAATTAACCGGATTATTTCGGAGCCTGACAAAGGTATTTTTGACGCATTAAATAAGGGTATTCAAATTGCATCGGGCGATTATATTGGCTTTTTGCATGCTGATGATTTTTATGCCAACAATCAGGTAATTAAAAATGTAGTTGAACTCTTAAACAAAAAACAAGCAGATTCATTATATGGTGATTTACAATACGTTGCACAAAAAAATATCAAAAAAATAATCAGAAACTGGGTGGCAGGTGAAGTTACGCCCAAAAAGCTCCTTAATGGCTGGATGCCCCCACATCCTACCTTTTTTGTAAACCGAAATTGTTACAAAAAATTTGGCAAGTTTAACCTTGATTATAAAATTTCATCAGATTATGAATTGATGCTGCGTTTTTTAGGAAAGTATAAAATCTCTACCTGCTATCTAAATAAAGTACTGGTGAAAATGCGAACCGGAGGAACCAGCAATAAAAATGTAAAAAATATCATCCAAAAATCAACCGAAGATTTAAAAGCAATAAAGGAAAACAATATCGGGAGTTACTACACTCTTGTGTTAAAGAATCTACGAAAGGTCAATCAGTTTTTTAAAAAATAAAAAACCTGCCGGGGCAGGTCTGTTTTGTTAAGCGCTAATATGTGCTTTATAGGCAGCTGCATCAAGCAGTGAGTCCAATTCAGAGACATCACTCATTTTTACTTTAATTAGCCAGCCCTCACCATAAGGATCTTTATTCACAACTTCTGGTGTATCATCAACTTTTGAGTTCACCACGGTTACTTCACCCGAAACAGGCACAAATAAATCAGAAACCGTTTTTACGGCTTCAATTGTTCCAAAAACATCACCTTTTCCAAGTGTTTCGCCTTCGGTTTCAATCTCAACAAAAACAATATCACCCAATTCGCTCTGTGCAAAATCAGTAATTCCAATCACAGCTTCGTCACCATTTACTTTAATCCATTCATGATCTTTGGTGTACTTTAAATTTTCTGGTATATCCATTTTTTATGCTTTTATAATTATATAGTAACTTTAGCAAAATAAGGGTGAAAATACCAATTATTAAAATTTTTTCCTAATAATCTAACAAAAATCTTAATGTGCTGTTACAAACTAAAAGACAAGCATTTGAGAATTAGTTTATTGCCTTAAAAACTTCCATCTTCTAACTGCTGTCAATCTTATGGAATCAAAGTAAACCTTACACTCACCCCAAATTTT
>JBNKJW010000169.1:0-23482 GCA_050291445.1 Bacteroidales bacterium
TATGAATAGCCAGCATCAAAAGATCGTAGATTGTCACAATATACACAATCATATGCTCCGTATCTTTTTACCAATAAACTAAAATAATCATCGTCGGTAGTTCCTTCTGTAAGTTTTGCTTTTTCATATGATTTCTTACAATCAATAAAGATATCTGTACCATCAAAAGTATTGGCATAGCATTAACTTTATCTTCAAGTAGCAAAAAACTAATGATTATTATGCTAGCCAGAGGCACATCATCTACTTCATTAGCTTCAGCTCGAAGTATTCTTATACATCTTCGCTTTGCTAATTTTTCTCCCTTTGGTCGAAGATATCGCTTCGCTAACTTGTAGCTAATGTACCTCTGACTTTTTCAGCAGGTCCTAAATAACCAATACAGGCAATTCGTTTGTTGCAGTACGATTCAACTGATACCTGGACACTGGATTTTTTAGGTGGTTTGTACGAAGACCGGAGAGATTATGAAAAAGCAATTTATTATAACCTAAGATCTGATAATGACCAAAGCAGGTTGCAAGTTGCCAATTGGCTTATTAAAGGTGTTCATGTAGAGAAAGATTTTGAGAGAGGCCTGGCCATTCTTCTTGAAGAATTAAGGAAAAATCCTGGTGATTGGGGAATGAGATTATATAATGCCATTGAAATGATTAACCGACTTTATTGTGAAAAGAAAATAAGCAGGGAGCAGCTTGGGTACTTCCACAAGCAGGGTTATTGCGATTAATTAATTCTTTTGGGTATTTTATTTTACTCCTTGCTCTTATTAACCTTTTTGTCAACATTAATCAAGTGGTCAATATTCATTTTTTTAGCCCTTACTTTCCATTTCTCCTTGGCAAGTTCCTGCAAGTCAATTTCGCTATCGGTTTCATCAATTATTTCAACACCAATAATGGTTTCAATAATATCTTCCATGGTAATAATTCCCGCCACATCACCAAACTCATCAATAACTACTGAAAGATGCTCCTTTTTCTTTAGCAACTCACTGAATAAAGCCGGAAGCGGTTGATTTTCCGAAGTCATTAAAACAGGGCGCTTTAGGTCTTTCAGCTTCATATCAAATTCATCTTTTGCAATTTTTTCCAAAGCATCATACTTTAGGATGTAGCCCATGATATTTTCAAGCTCTCCATTATAAATTGGTATTCTTGAAAAACTCATAAATGACCGATCGTTAAAAAAGTCAACCAGTTTCATATCTTCCGATGCCGAAACCATTACTGTTCGTGGAGTCATTACTTCTTTAACTTTTATTTTTCTCAGCTTTAGCAGATTACTGATAATTGTACTTTCACTTTCTTCCAGAACTCCCTCTGTTTCGCCAATTTTGGCCATGGCTGCCACCTCCTGACGACTAACTGTATTCCCGCTTTTCTTTGAAATTAGCTTGGCCAATAGTTCCGAAATCCAAACCAAAGGGTACGATATCCAAATCATTACCTGAATAATTCGGGCTGAAATCATCGATAAACCTCTCCAATAATTAGCGCCTACAGTTTTAGGAATAATTTCTGAAAAAAACAGAATCAGTAAAGTTAAAATTGCCGAAATGAGGCCAAAATAAGCTTCGCCAAATACAGCTACTGCCTGGGCACCAACTCCAGCTGCTCCAATGGTGTGAGCTACGGTGTTAATGGAAAGAATAGCAGACAATGGCCGATCGATGTTTTCTTTCTGCCTGCGAAGAAGCTTTGCAGTTTTATTCCCGCTATTTTCTTTCTCTTCAACAAAAGTGATGGTGGTTGACAGAATCACTGCCTCCATAATAGAGCAAAGAAAGGAAATAGCCAGTGCCAGCAACAAGTAAAAAATCAGGAGACCCATATAATCACGCTTTTTTAAATTTTCAACAAAAATACAAAATCCAATCTTCTAATCTCAAATTTCGCAGTTCTAATTTATTTCTTCTTTAACAAATCACAAAATCCAAATATCAAAAGATAAAAGTCAACTCACCAAGCCACAATATTATAACGAACAGAAACGGATTAGAAGGTAAATGACTATTAACCAATTCATTCCTCCTTCAACATTTTGGGGATGTTTATTTTCTCATCGCTAAAAATAATAACCTTTGCGTTTGAGGATTCAGCAAGTTTGTTCAAGGTTTCAATGTATTTCAACTGTAACACTCTCTCCGTCAGCCTTTTACCCAACAACAAATTCCTTTCGGCCTCGGCCTCGATTTGCATTTTTAGCACATATCTGGTATAATTCCGAATTTCTGTGTTGAATATTTTATGTCGAACTCAGGTTAATAGTATTTTGTGCAAAACCATCTAAACAGGCTAAAACAAACAGCAACACAACAAACAACCTACTCACAATCAATCACTTAATCAACAATTATTTTATATATGTATTTAATTTTTTCCGATTTACCGGCAGGGATATTCAGTTTCCAAACAACGTTATTCGTTGGATTCATGCTATTGTAGGTATCTAACTTACTTTTCACCTCCCACTTTTTATCGGAATTGAGCATGGTGCCAATTATTTTGCGTTCAACAATTAAATCCACAGCAAAAGACTTGTAATTTACAATATTAATTTCTCCTTCAATATTTAACAGGTAATCATTGCTTACAGATTTCCTTGACGTTTCAATATCGTTACTGGTAATTAAAATATCAGGGGCAACCGTCATTTTTGCAGTTGTAAACTCCTTTTTTGGTGTATAATCTAACTGGTTTTGGCTCACTAATGCAATTTGTCCATTATCCAGCTTTTTAAAAAACACGGTTCCGGTAGTTAAAGGATGTTCGCTGGAATTTTTAAACCGGATTGAATGCCAAACAACATTCGTTTTGGTATCAGAGTTATAGCTTCGGTTAGCTGCATTCTGCTCTAAATCACAGGAATATACATCCTGATAGTCAAAATTCATTTTAAGTAATTGAGTTTTTAAGCGGCCATGTTTTTTCAAACTAATATTTTGCTTTTGATAAAAATACAAATCCTCCCCTCCTACTCCTTCCATTTCAGGTACATATTCTCTGCTGGCATCATTTCGCACATAATTAGACCTTTGCGACATCATATTCATTTGAATATTTGTCGAAAAGCCCTGGATTTGCTGATTGCTTAGCTCCTTGAGTACTTCCCAGACCGTTTTTTTTGAAAACAATGGGTCACTAACTCGTTTAAAACTAAAAGATGGAACACCCACTGCAAAATTGATTGCTATGTTTTCAAAATCTTCAATATCATTTAAAAGATTTGCCTCTAATGTTAACTGTCCCTTATTTTTAGCTTTTAATTCAATAAAATAGGTCGGTAACCAGGTAATTCCTTTTTGAAGATAAGACATATCAACCTGCTGGTTTTTAGAATCTTTCAACAACTTCATTTCAAGCGAAACTGAGGATTCTGTTTTACGCTCTACAGTCTGCTTAACTGTGGCATATTTTTCCAGAAAATCAATGTTCGTGATACCTGAAATTGGTATCAGTGAATGACTGTTCCCTTCTTTTAAAATTACGGTATTGCCAATAACTTTCTCTATCTTAGCAACAACAGGTTTGGAGTCCTTTTCGCCGATAATTCTTACTTTTTTTCCGATATTTATTTTCAATAAATCAGCAATCGATTCATATTCTTTTTGCTTAGCTACAGAATCTACCGCATTCCTATTTACGGCCAGTTGCAGCAATTCATTATCTTTAGCAGTAAATCGCAGCGAACCCAGCGTAATCCTATCATTATCAATAGAATAACCAATACGCCCCGATTCAGGCTTAACCCCCAAGGTAACAGGCAGCTTATCAAAACTAACCATTTTGTTTTTGGTTGGAACTGTAACTGTTTTCTCTATAAACGAAGTGCCGTCTTTAAAAACTGTTATTCGTTTGGGTTTAAAATCGTTTTGGGCGTGTGCGACTATAGAAATCGCAAAGATTGATAAAATCAGAAGTTTAAATTTCATGTGTTTATTTTTATGGACTTTTCAGGTATTTGAGGCTTAGTATAAATTTATGATAAAAGCATTCAAACCTATTTTTGTGTTTTAATTGGTAAAGATAAGTAATACAATCCTAATAGCAAACCTCACGGTATTATGCCGATGTAGAAACAAAGCAGATAAGCGATTGATAAAGATGATTATCGGCAATATTGTTTCACAATCGGTATAAAACACTTTCACAAAAAAACTATCGCCAAAATCAACACGTGATTTTGGCGATAGAAAAATAGATTTACAAACCTCTAAAATTTGCAAATCGAACCTAATAACCTTCTATATTTTAACCATTCTATAATGCTTTTGTCGGCCCGTTTTCAGACATTGGATGTTCTTTCAACCTACTCAAAACCAGCCTAAATGATAACATTGCAAGTCCAAAATAAACGATACACTGAATGAGCATTGCATAAACCTCTTCCTGAACATGATGTAACTCCGCTCCCATTGTCCTTACCCGCTGATAAGCAGGCACCATATAAGTGGTAGGGAAAATTGACGCCAATTTGTGCAGTAACGGAGGAATTGCCTCCACAGGCCAAGATGCACCACTTAAAAACAACACCGGTATGGATAAAAATACCATAAAGAGCATTGCGTTTTCTCTTCGCCTAAAAAACACAGAAAAACTCATCCCTAAAAAAATGTTGGCAATAATAAACGGGATATAAAGCGACAATAGTTCAAAATAACCCGATTTATCAGGAAATCCGAACCAATGGTGTACCCAAACCAATGTAAAGACGCCAATTACCATAAAAGTAATAAAATAAGCAAATGCTTTACCTAAAATAAAAGGCAGAATTTTTTTTCGATTATCGCCAACTGGCAACATAAAATTGTATCGTTGAACTTCCTTTCGGCTGCCACCCAAAATACCAATTCCAATTAGAAGGGTTTGCTGCAAAATAACCAAAATTATGGAAGGCATCACAAACGATCCATAGGATGAATTTGGGTTGTACAATTCTATCGTTTTGAAAGCTATTGGGTTTAATAATTTAAATGCTTCTTCGTAACTTTTTCCTTTAGCCATGCTTTTCTTTAACTGAGCCCCGCCAGAATAGGTGCTATAGGCTTTTACAACTGAGGCATAAACCTGCTTATACAGTAAAAAGTAACTGGCATCAGCATAAATACTTACAGAGCTTTGCCTGCCCGACAACAGGTCTTTCTCCAACCCCTTTGGCAACAACACAATCCCTTGAACATCAGAGTAATAAAAAAGATTTTCGGCTTCTTCAAGTCCGGTTACTTCGTAACTGATCGATATACCTTCTGTAGCATCAATCATTCTTTGTAGCTGTCTGCTGGCACTGGTTTTATCCAAATCAACCAAAGCCACTTTCACCTCCTTAACCTGTTCATTTTTATAGGCTATAGAGTAAACCAGCGGATAAATTACGTTAGCAATTACAAAAATCAATAATACTGCCCTATCATTTACAATTGTCGCCAATTCTTCTTTGGCATACAATACAATGGATAATATTCTTTTAAAAAACTGCTTCATTTAATTTTTCTTAGATGATTTCCGGAATCCAAACAACCACTATAAACAACTTATAATATGACACTTAAGCTTAAACCTCTATACTCAAATCTCCGATCTGTTTAAACTTTGCTCCAATATTTTTCGTGACTGTATTTTTGTTTCAGCCAGAATAGACTTACTGCCCCCATTGAAATAAATACCAATAAATAAAGTAACTGCGGAAGGGCAATTAGTAAGGGATCGTTTCGTAAAGTTTGCCCAAGAAATACTTTTAACCAGTACGTAAGAGGAAACAAATGGCTAAAAACCTTTGCAGCAAGTGGCATCCCTACTTCGGGAAATGTCAGCCCTGAAAAAGTTAGGGCCATCATACTGTATGCACTACCAATAGAAACCCCTAAACGCAGGTTACCAAAAGCTCCTACAATGAGCACTGCAAGCGACTGATAAGCAATAATCAGTAGTAATTCGGAAAGTAATAAAATTGCATAGCTCCCTGTCAAGGGCATTCCCATCACATTGAATATCAGGTAATTAAAAATTAAAGCTTGTATGAAAAATAAAACGGTGTAAGGCAATAATTTTCCTACAACCAGTACCACTATGCTGTTATTTGCTTTATTAAGTGCAGCCAGTGATGTTGCATTTTTAAGCTCATACCCCAAGCTATAAATCGATCCTAACAAGGTAAAAACAATCAATATAACTGGCATTAGTATCGATGCCAGAAAATAGAAATAATTGGTGTAGGGATTAAACAGCACATGTGTGTCTAAATGAATTGGTAGGGCTTCGGAAATAGCTTGCTGAGTATTTGCACCTTTTTTCATGGCCACCTGCACTTTTATACCAGCATTAAGCGTAGATGTTGCTTTTAGGATACCTGATTTTAACAATCCGCCTTTTAATATATTGGCATTGCTAATATAAATCAAAACCTCTGGCCCAGAAAATTTTAATAGTTCCTTTTCCAAATTTTCACCAATGTAAATAATTGCATTGGTTTGGCCCTGTAGCATCAGTTCCTCGGCTTCAGCTAAACTGCTACATTCATTGTCGACCTTTGCAATTGAGGTGGCATCAATCATCCTTGTAATTTGTCGTGACATAGCGCTTTTGTCAAGGTCTACCACCGTAACAGATACATCGCGCACAACCCCCTGGTTGAAAATTCCCAACACCAAAATAAAACCCAGCAATGGCCCCACAATAGTCAGGAACCAATAAATCCATCTGGTCCGCATCCAGTCAATTTCTCTGCGGATAATTGTAAAAAGAGGTTCTAAACTTTTAAACATCAAAATTTAACTTATTATAATTTACAGCTATACATCTAAATATCAGCCACATTGCACTTTTTTGCACTTACTATTTTATAGTTTCAATTTTTGACCAATCCACCAATGCACTCATGCCTGGCCTTAGTCCATCCACTTGTTTTATAGGCACTGCGTTTACTTCGAAAGTTTGCATATCAAAATCGCCCGAAGTTTTGGTGGCATTCCAGGTAGCATAACCTCCTAAAGGGTTCATGTAATTCACCTTCAATTCCACTTCCTCATTGCCAAGTGCAGGAAATTTTGCTTTAAACACCGTACCTATTTTTATCTTACTCAACAAATCTTCCCGAATATTAAAAGTTACCCAAATATCACTTAAATCAACAATGGTTACAACCGGAAATCCAGCAGGAACCAACTCTCCCATTTCAGAAATAACATTGGCAATTTCGCCGTCAATTGGAGCAGTAATAATTCTCTCTCCCAAATACGACTCCACTTCAGAAATCACTCCATTCGCCTGATTCACAAGGGCATACGCAGATGTCTTATCTTCGTTTCTGGCTCCATTTTTTGCCTTCTCCCATAGAGATTTTGCAGCATTTGCTGTTTCCTGGGCAGCAATCATCTGGGTTTCGGCCTCATCTTTCTTTTGCTCTGGCACCACACCTTCTTTAAATAAATTATTTACCCTATTAAAGGTTTTTTTCCTCAACTCCGCTGCTGCTAGTGCTTTTTGATAACTGTTATAAGCTGCCTGAACATCTTCGCTTCTTGCACCATTTTGAGCCTTATTGCTTTGTGCCAGAGCAGCCTGTTTTCCAGCCATAGCTTGCCGCATTTTTGCTTCAACTTCAGGGCTGTTCAATGTAAAAAGTACTTGTCCTGTTTTTACTTGTTGTCCTTTTTTAATACCTAAACTGTCTATTCTACCAACTAATTTCGAGGCCACTTTTACTTGCGTTGCTTCAACTTGTCCCTGCAAAATAACCTTTTTAGGGCTTGAAACAATTACTGCTGTGTAGGTCAGAAAAAAAATTAAAACAACTATGGCAAAAATTGCTAAAATGTTTCTTGTTTTGTTCATTTATTTAATGTTTTTGATGATTTTACAAATTAATTATCAAAAGTCTCCACTTTTGCTTTTTCACTAGTCTGGTATTCACTAAACTTACCTGAAAGTCCACTAACCTCAAGAAGCTGGGCCAAAGCCACATCGAACTGGTAAGCTGCCTGTAGTTTCTCAATTTTAACCTTTACTAGCGCCAGGTTGGCGTCTACTACATCGGTTGAAGTGGCCATTCCTTCATGAAATGCTTTCTGACGAACTCTAAAGTACTCTTCGGTAAACTCTTGCGCAGTTTCGAGCTCTTTTATTTGCTCTATGCTCATCTGTAATTCCTGGTAATATTTTTCAACTCCTGTCTGAACATCATTTAATGCTTTTTGCTCAAATTCAGTCACTTGCGAAACCTTTAGCCTTGCAGATTTTCGATTGCGCTCCCTGGCAAACCCATCAAAAATGGTCCACTTCAAACCAACACCCACCATCCAATGAGGCATGTATGGCGATAAATCGTAATTCCATACATCATAGGTTCCAATCACAGCTACAGAAGGCAAATAATTACCATTTTGTACTTTAAGACCGATTTTTGCTAGTGATTTTTTTGATTCAATCCGTTTTAAAGAAGGATTGTTTTTTGCTGCTTCTTCCTGAAAGTATTCCAAAGATTCTAGCTCTTCAAAATAAAACAAATTAGAAAGAGGGAGTATCTCGCGGTAAGAACTATCACTCAAGGTATTCACCAATGCTCTATTTGTGATTTTCGAAAATCTTGATGCTTTTTTCAGTTCCCGCTCTGCCTCTGAATAATAAACTTTTGCATGTAAAAGTTCTGCATTAGCTATCATTCCTTCATTTTTCATTTTTTGTGCGTCACTCAAATGCTCTTTCATGGCTTGCATCACTTCTCTTCGTACTAATTCAGCCTGGCGTGCTAAAGAAAGTCCAAAATACCTTTGAACCAATTCTGTGGTCAATTGATTACTTTTTGCCGAACTTTCAAATTCCGCATCTTCAATACCCAATTTTGCAGCTTCTTTTTTTGCCATAATTTTACCACCTGTAAAAATTGGCAAAGAAGCGGTTAGGTTAACTGTTGCAAACTGCTGTTTTTGAATCGTTTTATCCCACTCTCCGGCTTCAATAGCGGCAAGTCCTTCGGCATATTGCCCTCGCATGTATTGGGTAGATATTTCATCGGGCAAAGTGCCACCTGCGGGATTTGGCACACCTGAAAAAACTCCAAAATTGCTAAGCCCCTCATACAGAGGAGCTATTGCATCTTTTACAGGGTTCAAATCCAGATGTAAATCTTCAGACATGTAAACATAGTTTGCTGAGAGGCCTATATTGGGGTAATGTATTCCTCTTGCCGCCTTTAGTTCCTGCTCTTTCTGCTCCTTTAAATAGGATGATTGCTTTACTACATGACTTTGTTGAAAGGTTAAATTTAGTGCCTCCTCAAAAGTTAGATTGGCTTTTATTGAATCCTGAGCTCTGCTTTTTTCAGGAAGATAATAAGCCAAAATAACAACCAGTAATACATATTGAAAAATTCGATTGTTCATTTTTAATTTTTAAGCGTTTTACTACATATTTTTATCATTCTTTCAATGCCTTCATCTGTCCACTTACTAACTCCAAAAAAATTCTTTAACCTAAGGTTAATAAATTGAATTGGATATATTACAGTAAACATATACAGTTCCTCTATACTTATTAGTTCATCCAGCTGATTTAGCTCTCGCCCTTTCTCGCTTGCCTCCATACAAAGCAAACGAATTCGTTCTTTTATATTTGAATGAACAGTGAAACTATAATCGCTCATCATCACATACAAGAACTTAATATCATTGCTTGATTTTTTAGCCATTCTAAAAACCCCACGAATCAATAGCTCAATGATATTATCAAAAGACCGACTGTTTTTAATTGATTCTTCCAAATTATCAGCAATCTCATTAATTTTTGAGTTCAATAAATCGCTCACCAACTCTTCCTTACTTTTATAAAAACGATACAAATAACCTTCAGCAACTTTTGCACTTTTTGCAATACTGGAAATTGATGCACCACCATAACCTCTTTCAACAATTAATTTAATTGCGCTATGTTTAACACCCTCTAACTTTTTATTATCAACACTTCTAGCCATAAAATTTGAGTGAATATTCATTCATTTATCAATGCAAAAATACTAATAAAATGATTTCGTCAAAACTTTTTACATTTTTTAACAGAAATTTAATTTTATGTCCATAGTGTTAAGTCAAATTTCTACAGTTACCGGGCACAACAGCACACGGCTATCGCTGGCCACCCACTTTGAGGCTAAAAGGGTTTTTCAATGATTAGTCAAGTCGCTGCTAATGATTGAATAAATAGTAAAAATTGCAAATTACTGGATAAGAGTTATATAACTTGCGACTGAAAATGTCTGAAATAATTACTTTCTTTGGAACTTTTTAATTCTTCGTTAAAATGATTTATACAGACTATATTAAAAATCTTACACGAAAAATAGAAAATGCCCTGGTTGGTGCTATTAATAGATACAACGATGATATTGTTTCAGTAATCTTGGGATGGAATGATAGCAGAACTAAAATTCTAATGTGGTTTGATAACGAATGGGAGGATTTTGGTTATTACGATGATAATGAAGTTATTGCAACCATTGATGAACCTGCTTTTGCACAATTAATTAACCAGATCCCCCAGGGAAATACATTAAAAATTGATAAAGAATTAATTAATTTTCCAGAGTTTGGAAATGTATTAGGTTTTAACAACAAGGAGTACGAAAGCAATTATAACACCATAAGAAATGCTCAATTACAGGCATTGGTAGATGTTTCGCAAAACATCTGTAAAAATCAATCTATTGGAAAATTTAACAACCTGGTTTCGTTTAAAGTAATGCACTTGTCGGATGGGGAACATCCTGAAATTGCAGCCATTTATGCTGATCATGGAAATAAAGACTTAATGTTTGTTGAAGTAGACAATGGTGACAATTCGATTGAATGCTATTGCAGAATTACAGAACAATCACTGGTGTTTTTCTTAACAGATCTTGGATTATTAGATGAATGGGAAGGCATTTTTAACTCAAAAAAACAATTACAAACAATTGATTATGAAGGAATTATAAATTTTCTGCCAATAAAAAATAAGAATAGGAACAGCCTTAACCTAAATACAAAAGAACATGGTATTTTTGATATAAAAGAGGTACGAGGAAACCAAAAACACTGCTTGTATAATACGTCTGTAATCATTCATAACATTGTACAAACGTTAAGAAAAAAATCTAAAGCCATTGAAAAGAAGCAACTTGAAATGCCTTCGCCAGACAAAGAACCTGAATTTCTGAACTGGTGCAACTATCTAAAAAAAAACAAAAATGATTTTGGGTGGAGAGACCTGGAAATAGCAGTTGCAAAATATGGGGTTAGTTTCATTTATAAATTCATTCCACTTTTTTATAAAGAAAGCAAGTATTACGATGTAACCCTGCTCACTGCTATTCGGGAATTACTTAAAGCTGGCGAATTTGAATTTGCCTATGATTGTTTCAACATGTTATCCTCTGAAAAAAAGGCTGAAAATGGAATGTTGCTGCTTGATATTTTGCTTGGACAAGAAAAATATTCAGAAGCACTTCCGATAATAGAAAAAAGAGAGGACAATGAACCTGGAAAATGGGAAGAAATAAACCTAAAATACCGAAAAGCGTTAATTCTAAACGCAAAAGGCAAACACCAAAGCGCTCTTAATCTAATAAATACCATAAATAGAGAGGACAGAGACATTGATTATAAATGGTTCAAAGCCTTAATTATTGCCAACGAAAATGAGATGGAGGCACTTTCTCAAATCGAACCACTCTTGTCAATGACACAGCCGGTGCTGCCAGCAAAAAAACACTTTGATAAATTTGCACACATTAATGCTATATTTAATAAAAAAAAGCACTTGGTTGAGGCAGTAAAAAACAATGACAAAGTCGTTGTTCAAAAACAACGTACGGTAAAAATAAATAGGGAATCTCACCATTATTATCCATTACTATCAAAAAACCTAAAATCGAAAAACCCTCTAAAGTGGGAAGTTCTTCAGGAAATTAAGCTTACGAATGGGTATCCGCTTGGTTTCTTTAATTTTAATGGATACAACTATTGCTTCACTCAAAAAGGGTTCCTGTATGAATTATCTGTAGAAAACAATAAGCTGGAACTTAAAAATGAAATGTTGGTTGAACCAAATCCTGTAACAATTTTTGCCCATAAAAACCTTGTTTATGTTGCCACAGAAAGCAATTCAGTTATTGTTTACAATATTGCAACAAAACAAGTTTGCAGTAAGATTAACAGGCTGACTGACAAAAGAATAGACTATTTATTCGCAGACAAAAACTACCTTGTTATTTCATCTACTGCAGGAGTTGAAGTTTATACATCAACAAACGAAAATTATCAACTAATTAGTTTGCTAAGTGTAGGAACAAGTGTATTGCCTTATACATGGGCAAAACAAGCACAAATTATTGGTGATTATTTATATATAGCATCAGGAAATGCTGGTTTGGTAACTTACAAAATGAAGGGGAATGAAGAGCCACAATTTATTGGCCTGCTTAGCTGTGATTTTGACAATCCCTTTTGCAGTGAGATCAGACATTACAATAACAGGCTGATTATTAACATGGAAGGCAGCCATTGGGTGGTTGATATCACCAACCCTGAACAAGCAAAATCTGAAACAGTTCTTTTTGGTCAGCGAAAAGGCAATATGTTTGGTCCTTTCTTTTATAATAATATGATTAGTTTTATTGAAGAGGGGAAACCAATCATTTGGAATTATTCTTTGGACACGAAAAATAAAAAAAATATTTCCTGCGAATATATGATAAAGGCTGATATTGAGATATATCCTTATTATATCAAACAGGTTGCACTTATTAACAAACTCCTTTTGCTGGCCACAAAAAGTGAATACTATCTGCTGCAACAGCAAGCAACAAAGCCTTTAGATATTTCGCCATTAAAAGTATTAAATGAAAATATTGATAAAATCTGTGATTATATTGAAACTGAATTAAACAATCATTTCGGAAAAAATAAAAAACAAAAGGCCAGCTATATCGTTTTGGAGTCGCTTTACGGAGAAATAAGTCTAAAAGCCTATGCAAGTGGTTTACTAACAGAACTAACTTCTTATAATTTAAAGAAACTTTTTGAAATTGATGAAATACTTAATAAAAATGGAATACAAATTACAGTTCCTGATACGTTCCCATACGAAGAATTATTTATGAAGGAACAAAATGAGGAAATACATAAATTTGGGAAAGAACTGCTGAAGCGTTTATCAGCAACAATACCAGCTTGGTTTAATCATAAAACACACTTTATTTATAACGGGTATAACCCACAGATTGACAGAAACATATACTCAATAGAGCAAATCATAAACAAAGTCTAAAAAGAGAAATATGTTTTGTGCCTTGCTGGCAAAAAAATGCAAAAAACATCTGCAATGTATAGTAGAGAGTTTTTTTAATTAAGATGAAAATGAATAAAATGACTTATACAACCTTAATTGTTTTAGCTTTAGCTGTTCTATTATTTTACGCATTTACAAAAGCTAAATTAATAGGCTTTAATCCTCTTGATTATAAATATTTATTCCGAAAAGGAATTTATAGCAGTAATCAAAAAACCAAACCCGGGTCGAAAACCTTCGAGATGGCTTGTGTGATGAAAGGAAGAGCATACAAACCATTTTATTTGTTTTTAAAAGAAAGCAATCAGTATTTGACTTATAGCTGGATTGAGCCTAATCAGGTTCATCGAATGGATGACTACGCACCAAAACGCATTGGTAATGTGCACCGCTATGTACTTTTAGATAAAAAAGGCCAGGAAATAAGGCGGCTGGATATACAACTGAATTTTTCGGTGCGTAGTGGTTTGTTTTTCGCTCCAACATATTATATCAATTGGTTGGAAAATGGTGATACAACTCATATTGAATATGAATCCATTTATAATAAGGATTTGAAAATGGATGATGTTGAGTTTGGCAATAAATTTCGCGAACTACATGCCAAAGCTGATTACTTTGAGTATATTAATCTGCGAGCTCACTTCGACGACACAATAGGCTCGGCTGTAGTATTTAAATTAGATCAAAAATGGCAAATATTGCTTTCTGGTGTGAGTGACTCGCACCTGTATCAAACCACTGAAGAAAACGAAAAAACCGCATTTGATACTTATATTTACAAGGTAAGGTTTAATTACAAGGATCCTGATTATCGGGTAGAAAACAAATATCCACCATCGCCACCACTTTTGCAAAGTGTATTTTTAGAAACAAACAATCCCAATCCTTTTGAGTTTAAACGTCACTCAAACGTAGATGATTTAAAACTTGTAAAATATGTAAAAGAATGGTCTACAGGCTGGATTGGAGTAGCCAAATTGAAAGGAATACCACTTTATGTTCCTGGCGTAGGATATGGTTTAGCCTTTATGAAATTAAATGTAGGCAAAGAGCAGTTTTATTTCAAAATACCCGATGTTGAAAAAGGAAATTTCAGCTCAGTCTATAACTTAGGCGTACGGGTGTTTAAATTACCTGAAAAATACCGTCATGATTCGTCATTGGTCTTTGTTGAGTCCACGCAAAACAGTGGCGATTACCGGCATGGTGGAGGTTTATATGTTGTAAGGCCCTGTGAAACGCCAACAGCCAATTATTCCGATTTGCCCAAAGGTATTAGCGAAAAAAGGTACAATCAACTGCCTTTAACATTGCAGGAAGCTTTGCTTGATATTGACAACACTACAGAACTATTAATCGAATCGGGCAATCAACTTGAGTGGTTTCCAGAAATTGAATTATTAAAAAACCTGAACTATTTAAGAATAAGAACAGGATTAAAGGAAGTACCTGATGGTATTGCAAAACTTAAAAACCTAAAAATACTTTTGCTTGATTACAATCAAATTGACTCTATTAGTCCTAAAATTAAAGAATTAAAGCAACTAAAAGAGTTGAATTTGTTCTCGAATAATTTAAGTGATTTTCCAAAAGTGTTGTGCGAATTAGGGCAGCTTCAGAGCCTGGATATTGGTGGAAATAAAATAACAGAAATACCAGCTTGTATTTCTAAACTACATGAATTACGATACCTGCATATTCTTTTGCTCAATATTAACAAATTGCCTGAAAGTATGATTGAAATGAAAGACCTGAGAATTGATCGTGCCGAAGAGTTAAAACAAAAGCTTCCTGAAAACTATCATTTTTTATTCGAAAACACTTTTTAAAAGAGAGTTAAACACGGCAAACGTTTGAAGTTAGAAGATTGAAGTAGGAAGAAAAGATAGTGCCTGTATCATTTTTCTTCCCACTCCATTTGGTTGCCATAAACTTACTGAAGGCAATGCGTGCTTCTCGCATCCACAAACTTTGTGGTAAACTACCACAGAATCAGTTAATTTTGCATCCTGTTTTCAAAATAAAACTGACGCTTGCATTAAAAGTTGGCTAAAAGTTTAAAACAACCCCGCCCATAACATTAATTCCTGCTTGTGGAAAATAGCCAAAATCATTATAATAAGCATCATCCGGTTCAAAATAATATCGCCAAACCCACGCATCAGTTTCATATTCTTCATTAAAAACATTATTTACCATAAATTGAAGATCAATACCTATTATTAATTTAGTTTTAAAATGATAATTAAATCTTAAATTATTAACAAAATAGGCATTGAGCATTCTATCCTTGGCAGAGCTATTATCAATAAATTGGTCTCCAACATACTTGCTAATAAAGGCAATTTCAAATCCTTCAACTGGTGTATAAGTGATCTGACTTCCTGCAATTATTTCAGGCGAGAATGAGATATTTGTTTCTCCAATATGATTTTCAAGTTGCTCGCCTGGCTCCCAATCTTCATTATAAGGTGTAATATATTCCGTATAGTTTTCAATCTTGTTTTGGCTAAATGTAGCGTTTGCTTGTATGTTCAACTTGTTAAACAGCCTAATTCCACCAGCAATTTCAATACCTCGTCGGTAACTTTCGGGCATATTAACCGAAATTGGGTTGCCAACATTGTTAATTCTGCCAGTTTTCACTAACTGATCTTTGTAATCCATATAGTATAAATTTACATTTAGCTTGGCATTTTGGCTTGAAATAGTGTAACCCAGTTCATAATCCAACAAGGTTTCATCAACAGGAGCATCCTCCCCTATTCTATCCTTTAAATCAGTTCTTGACGGCTCACGATTGGCTATGCCAAAAGTAAAATACGCATTTTGATTGTTTGATATATTATAATTTAAACCCAATTTAGGATTAAAGAAACCATAATTATGTTTTTGGCTGATATCTGTATGATCATCATCTTGCCCTTCAATTGTGTAATCAATTGTTCGATATTGCAAATCGACATATACATTAAATTGATTTAAAAACAAATATTCGAATTTCCCGTAAACATTAAAATCTTGCTTATCTCCTGTATTATAATACCATCGGTCTCTTATTTCAGAATTACTGGCATATCTTGCCCAAATCACTTCGCCATAATGCCTTCCGTAATAATCCTGCCATGAACCACCTAAAGTTGCCTTCAAATTATTTTTAGAATAATCAAGCGAGTATGTCACAACATATAGATCATTATCAAGCCACTTCCTTCTTATTAAATCACTGGATTTAATGACTTCATCACCTATCATAACTGAGTCGATCCCATAAGTTTTCAGCTTATCATTAGTCCGGTATTGCTCATAATAACCTTTACCTTTGGTATAATTAAACGCCAAATTTATGTTTAGGTTTGGGCTTAGTTCTCTTGTAATAAAAGCCTGATAATGAAGTTGTTTATAGTCATCAACTTCATTATCATATGTGTAAGGATTAAAAGTTCTATTAGTTTCTAGAAACTCTTTAGGAACACCATACCAAGCCTGATATGTCTTTTCATGACCTGAAAATATATTGAACTTAATCAATGTTTTTTTATCCGAATAAGATCCTGAAGTAAAAAAGCTCTCCAAATCAGAAGTTGCCCGATCAATAAATCCATCAGAGTGTATTCTAGACAATCTAACATCAAAAGCAAAATGATCATTTAGCAATCCAGTTCCAGCCTTTGCACTTGTTTTGTAGGTATTAAAAGTTCCATAGGATGCTGCAAGTTGACCATACGCTTCTTTTTGAAGTTGGTTCGTTTGAATGTTAATATTGGCGCCAAAAGCAGAAGATCCGTTTGTGGATGTGCCTACTCCTCTTTGAACCTGAATATCCTCAACAGAACCAATCAAATCCGGCATATTTACCCACCAAACACCGTGTGACTCTGCATCGTTAAGTGGTATTCCATTTACAGTAACATTAATACGCTGTATACCAGTCCCTCTGATTGATAATTTTGAATATCCCACACCAGCTCCTGCATCTGAACTAGTTGTTACTGATGGCAACAACTCTAATAAATAAGGCACATCTTTCCCAAGATTATTTTTGCTTATTTCTTCCTTATTAATTTCAGAATATGCCACAGGAGTATTCCTACCCGCACGCAATCCACTAACAACAACTTCTTCAGTTACGTTATCCGCTTCCTCCAATACCAGGTTAATCTCAACATCTTCACCTGAAAATTCAATTTTTTTTGTCAGGTTTTCGTAACCCACAAAACTTACTAAAATTTCGTACGTCCCGGATTTTAACCCTTTAATTTCAAATTTTCCATTCAAATCGGAAATATAGGTCTCAAAGCTATTTTTAACCTGAACAGAAGCACCCACTAAAGCAGCACCTCCACTGTCTTTAATTTGCCCTTTAATCGACTGGGCATTTGCATAAATTACTGATAAAAATACAAGTAACACGAGCAATACTATCTTTCTCATAACTAGTTAATTAAAAATTAATAAAACAATTAGATAAATTACTCTTGAAGTGAATTGTACAATATTGGATCAAAAAAAAGTTGAGTTCTTTTTCCTATGCAGCATTACCTGCCCAGGTTCAACGGGTTTGATCTCAGCCTGCATGGCACCCCAAAAGAAGGCGTCAAAAGTAGATGAAAATTTTTAATTAACGAAATGCTCCTTTAGATTGGATTACATTATTTAATAAAAATACAATGAGGGGAAATAAAAAAGAGCAACCTATTATGATTGCTCTTTTTTTAAGTTTTTATTGTAATCCTTATTTTGTGAGTTTTAAATAGCTATTGATTTCCTGCTCAAATCCAGATTTTGCCATTGCCCCAACTTTTTTCTTCATTTCTCCATCTGCGGTAATAAAAAGAAAGGTTGGAATACCACTTATCTTAAAAGCCCTGGCAACACTACGATTGTGATCGGTATTTACTTTGAAAATTTTAATTTTTGTTCCGTACTCCTTTGCCAATTCATCTAAAAATGGAGCTACATATTTACATGGCCCGCACCAGTCAGCATAAAAATCTACAATTGCAGCAGTTTTTCCATTGTATTTCCAATCTTTATTTTTTTCAAAATCATACACCTGCTGCTTAAAAGATGTTTCATCCAGATGTATTGGTTTTTGAGCTGTTGCATAAAGTCCGGCAAACAAAACCAGACTGAATAAAATAATTGTTTTCTTCATTTCAATTTTCTTTAAAATATTTGAACTAGCTGTAAATAATTTTTTTACTGATTAGTCACTTGTTCACCATTAAAGTTTGTTACTTATTGTTAAACAATCGCTTAACACAGTTTGAAGTCGGAAGAAAATAATGGCTGTATCATTTTTCTTCCCGCTCCCATCGGCACCATAGACTTGCCGAAGGCCATGCGTGCTTCTCGCTTCGTGCCTCTTTTAAAAAATGACACAAACTTTGTGATAAACTATTGCAGAATCAGTATTTTTCCAACTTATTTATAATCAATATACAATAATTAATCAAAGACCTTAAACTACAGTATAAAACTGCATTAATTTTAATTTATTGTTCAATATGCTCAAATTCCCTTCTTTAGGTTTCAGAAAAAAAGGCTGTAACTTTCTTGCTATCAGCCATTTTCTCAACACTCCTCTATTCTTCAACTTTTAATACATCGGCAATTGCCTTTTTAAAAGTCTCTTTTGGCAAAGCACCAACTGCCATTTGAGGTTGTCCGTCTTTTGGCACAAAAAGTAATGATGGAATACTTTGAATACCAAACATAGCAGCAAGATTTTTTTCTGCCTCAGTATCAACTTTGTATATATTTATTTTACCATCATATTCTGTTTGTAACTCTTCTAAAATTGGAGCAACCATTTTACAAGGCTGGCACCAGTCTGCATAAAAATCAATCATACATGGTAGCTCACCTTCGAATTTCCAGTCTTTATTTGCCTCATAATTGAATACTTTTTCTTTAAAAGTACCTTCTGTTAAAAATTCCACTTTTGCCATTTTAATATATTTGTTTAAATGTTTGCAATAGTTTATCAAATTACATACCTCAATCTTAAACTATTCACTTTTTTTAAAAATCTGTCAAAATGTTGTAATTTTGTCACCTCTTTTTTCGAAATAAATCTAAATTGACATATTGACAAATTTAAATATGTAAATTTGTCATACAAATATAACTAATTTTGTGATAGAATATTTAAAACATCCGGTTTTTAACATAATTTCAGAACTTGCAAAGCAAGAGAATAAGGAAGTATATGTAATTGGCGGTTTTGTAAGAGATGCCCTACTTAATAGACCATCAAAGGATATTGACATTGTTGTTGTTGGAAATGGGATGGCGTTTGCTGAAAAGCTGAATGATAAAATCAAAGGTAAAAGCAAGCTTTCAGTCTTTAAAAATTTTGGCACTGCCATGATAAAGCTTAAAGATTTAGAAATTGAGCTGGTAGGTGCACGCAAAGAATCGTACCGAAGAGACTCCAGAAAACCAATTGTGGAAGATGGCACCTTGCAGGACGATCAAAACAGAAGGGATTTCACGATTAATGCCATGGCAATTAATTTAAAGCCAGAAGCTTTTGGTGAGTTTGTTGATCCATTTGGTGGTCGAGTCGATTTGGAAAACAAAATTATTCAAACCCCGTTGGATCCTGAAATAACTTTCTCTGATGATCCGCTGCGCATGATGCGAGCCATTCGTTTTGCTACGCAACTTAATTTTGCCATTGAAGAAAAGACACTGGAAGCAATTAAAAATCAATCAGATAGAATAAAAATAATATCCAAGGAGCGTATTATTGATGAATTAAACAAAATAGTACTTTCGCCCAAACCTTCAATAGGATTTAAATTGCTTGATAAAACAGGGTTATTGAAGCTGATATTCCCAGAAATGGACAAATTAAAGGGAGTTGAAGTAATTGAAGGAAAAGGCCATAAGGACAACTTTTTGCACACCATTAAAGTGCTTGACAATATCTGTGAACATACTGATGATTTATGGTTGCGCTGGTCTGCTATTTTGCATGACATTGCAAAACCCGACACCAAACGATTTTCTACAGGAGGTTGGACTTTTCATGGGCACGATGCGCTGGGAGCCAAAATGGTTCCTCACATTTTCAGAAGGATGAAACTGCCAATGAACCAGAAAATGAAATTTGTACAGAAAATGGTTTTATTGCACCTGCGACCTATTGTTTTGGCCCAGGATATTGTTACTGACTCTGCTGTGCGAAGGTTACTTAACGAGGCAGGCGATGATGTAGAAAAACTCATGACACTTTGTGAGGCGGATATCACCTCAAAAAACGATGTAAAAGTTCAAAAATACCTTAGGAATTTTAAAATTGTCCGTCAAAAACTAAAAGAGGTAGAAGAAAAAGATGCAGTAAGGAATTTTCAACCTCCCATTTCTGGTGAATTAATCATTGAAACCTTTAATATTAAACCATCAAAGATAGTTGGTGATATTAAAAGCAGCATTAAAGAAGCTATTTTAGACGGAAAAATCAGGAATAATTATAAAGAGGCCTATCAGTTTATGCTGGATGAGGGCGAAAGGTTGGGGCTGAAAATGAAAACTAATCTTTAAGATACCTACGAACTAGCTACTCAAACGAAACCATCGTTTTTCGAAGCAACCATCTTCTTTTTCAGGTGTAAATCAGATCAAACATTCCTATTTTCTTCCTGTCACCCTATTAAAAAAAAAGGGGCATACTTAAATAGTTAAAATAAGTTAAAAACCCATTTTGTGTTCAAAAACATAAATTTGTCAGATGAGTTTAAGATGATAGCATTTATCTTTGTACCACGAGTTTGAAACTTTCCTCTCTTTTATCATGTAACCATATCACAAGACTGGTAATTTAATATAGTAAAATCATTTTATCAATAATAAAAATTATGTACAAATCGACAACTGCCGATGAGGCATTAAAAGTAGTTAAATCTGGCGACAGAATTTTCATCCACAGTGTAGCTCAGGCTCCTCAAATACTTATTGAGGCATTAGTTAACAGAGCTGATGAATTAAGGAATGTAGAAATTGTTCACCTTCACACCGAAGGTGATGCTCCATACGCACGACCAGAGTTTGAAAAAAGTTTTAGGGTTCACTCTTTTTTCGTTGGATCAAACGTTAGAGAAGCCACACAGGCAGGAAGAGCCGATTATATCCCGGTTTTTTTAAGTGAGATACCAATTCTGATAAGAAAAAAAATTCTTCCAATAAATGTTGCCCTGGTACAAATTTCGCCACCAAACAAACATGGCTTTTGCTCATTAGGCGGCTGTGTTGATGCAACATTATCTGCAGTTCAAAGTGCCGAAACTGTAATTGCCGTGGTTAACCCTCAGGTACCTAAAGTTTATGGCGATGGCCTATTACACATTAGCAATTTTGATATTTTTGTTGATGACGACCGTCCAATTTTGGAAGCACATTTTGCTGCTCCTTCACCTGAAGAAACACAAATTGGAAAATACATTGCTGAAATGGTTGAAGATGGCGCCACGCTTCAAATGGGTATTGGCTCTATCCCAAACGCTGTTCTGGCTGAACTGGGCAACCATAAAAGATTGGGGATTCATACCGAAATGTTTGCTGATGGAATATTACCATTGGTGGAGAAAGGCGTAATTACCAACGAAGAAAAAAAACTGGATAAAGGAAAGATTATTTCAACATTTACCATGGGTTCTCAAAAACTATACGATTTTATTGATAGTAACCCCTTGGTTAATGTGCAAGACCTTGCCTATGTAAATGATGTGGCCACTATAAGGCAAAACCCAAAAGTAACAGCCATTAACAGCGCCATTGAAATAGACCTGACAGGGCAGGTTTGCTCTGATTCAATTGGTGCCAAACATTACTCTGGTGTTGGCGGGCAAATTGATTTTATACGTGGTGCTTCGTTATCAGAAGGAGGAAAACCAATTATTGCAATTCCTTCTGTGACTAAAAGAGGTGTTAGCAAAATTGCCCCGTTTTTAAAACAAGGGGCTGGGGTTGTAACAACAAGGGCAAACGTCCACTACATTGTTACGGAATATGGTGTTGCTTATTTATTTGGCAAAACACTGAAACAGAGAGCTTTGGAATTGATCAAGATTGCACACCCAGATCACAGAGAAGCATTGGAAAAAGCTACTTTTGAAAGGTTTGGAAGTTTGTAATTAATAAAAAACGGTAAAAAGCAGGTAATTTGATTTGCCTGCTTTTTTCAAATCTTTGAATTAGTCCTCTTCCAACCGATAAAGCCTTTTAGCTTCCTCTGTTTCTACTTTTGTGGGGAATGGTCCAATTGCCAGTTGCTTAAAGAATATACCTTCCCAAAGCACTTGTTTGAAGTCTTTTAAATCGCCTGTTGCCACCCTTGCTGCTGTTCGTTGTAAATCAAACTTACCTGTTCGAGGTCGTTTTTCAAATTTCAAAAAGAACCAGTAATATTGACTTGCTGCAGTAGAATCTTTAAAATTACTTATTTCTTTTGCCATGCTTTCACTCGTATGCTTGGCTAAGTTGTACATTTTTGCAGCCCTTTTAGCGTCATTGTATTCAAGAAAAGGTCCGATTGGTATTCGCCTTCCAGCCAATACACTACTAAATGGAAACTTCTGATAATCAATATGTTTCCCACCTTTCGGTTTTTTTCTTGCTGTTCTGATTACATAAGTTTATTTGTGCGTTTCTTTATTGATTTTTATATCGGCATTCACTGAAATCCAAAATACATATTGGTTAGGCTCCATACCTACCACATCAACATCATGAGCCTTAACCGAAACAACAAATAAACACAGTAAAATTGTTTTCAGAATTTTAGTTTTTGTCATGGCTTTTTGTTTTGGGTTTTCACACAAAACTACAAATTATTGATTTTTTTCTCAACCCAAACCATTGAATGTTTATAGAAACATCAGATTACAGATACAAGTTATATAAATTGCAATGGTAAATGCTGATGCTACTTGAAAATAGTCGAATGAGGCTTTACCAAAATTGGACTATTTTGAAAGTAAAATCGGTATTACTCTGTTACTAAACCAGAACTGTAGAGGAAGTTTATTTATAAGAGGCACATCATCTACTTCATTAGCTTCAGCTCGAAGTATTCATATACATCTTCGCTTCGCTAAGTTGTAGCTAATGCACCTCTGACTTTTTCAGCAGGCCCTACGTAAAAGAACGGG
>JBNKJW010000170.1:0-15182 GCA_050291445.1 Bacteroidales bacterium
ATGTTCTTGTAGGAGAGACGCACTGCCGTGCGTCTCTACTACAAGAACAAAATATCACTCTACAAAAAAGCCAAGTTTATAAACTTCTTTTCACATGCCATGATGCAACATCTCACTTTATGTATGTGTCTTTAATTAACATACCCACTTGTATTAAAATAAACAATTGTATATTTTTAATTAAAATTTAACAAAACAATAACTACTTATGAAAAAAAATCTTTACCTGACATGGTCATTGGTCATGCTCATATTTGTTGCATCTTGCCAAAAAGACGACAATACTGGTCCTTCTGATGAAAACCAGGGAGTTGCATTTGCACTAAACACCAGCTCTGCTTCGTTAAAAACAACTGACTGCTTTAGCAAACAGGCCGACTACGCTAAAATTGTTATTAGCGAAACAACTTACGAGGTTGAAGTCTTTTACATAGATTCAAAACCCTACACTAATACCATAAAATTGCCCGAAGGTGATTATGTTCTAACTGAATTTATGTTAATGGATGATAACAACACCCCGGACGACACCTCTGATGACCAGCTAATAGCAGCAACACCGCACCAAGGAAGCGAATTTGCACAATACGTTGCTCTGCCTTTGGATATTGAGTTTTCGGTAGAAGCTTTTAAAAAGACAGAGTTAGCAATTTCTGTTCTTTGCTACCAGGAAAGCGATTATTCAAGATTTGGCTTTATTTATTTTGGAATAGAACAAGTAGTCGTTCGAGAACAATTCTTCTTTGGCGATATCTGCATTTGTCGTTTGGATGAGTACGAAGCATCCCTTTATGCAAATCAATCATCTGGCATACAGCTAGATATGCCAGCTATTGCAAAAATTGAGGTTTGGAGAAACGGTGTTTACTTTGAAGAATTTACCAACGAAGAATGGCTTGGCGAAGGACAACCTTTAAGAGTAAGGTACGCTGACGTATTACACCATGAAGATGTTTTTGAACTCAAACTTTTTGTTTTGGTAAAACAAGGAACTGAGTTTAATTATATCCACTTTCACACCTGGAGTTTTATTGATGATGAAAAAATACCTGCCGGGACTGATAATATCGTTGACTTTGTATTAGGCAGCTGTGTAGAAAATGCTGATTTAGTCTTACCACCCTGGATGAACTTGCCACCAACTGCAACTTATACAATTACAGGTGTTGATCCAACAACATCAAATTCGTATGTAGAAGTCACTTTGAGTGACATTCAAAATGGGTATGAAATAACAAATGGTGTATTTCCATCAAATTGTGCAGACCATGCCACCCCAATTTTCACTGGGTTACCTTACGAAATGAATGTATATTCTTCTTTATATCCTGACCAGATTCCGGCATTTGCCCAATCGGATAAATGGGAAAAAATCAACTGGTTGTATAATCACCTTGACAACTACCCAGGCTACCAATGGTATGATTTACAAGGTTTTATCTGGTTATATGATGATCCTGCATGGGATGGCCAGGCAAATGGAACCGTTCCGGCACTTACTGATTTAACGCTAAAAATGAAAGCCGATGCGGATAAGTATGGAGTTGGTTACCAAGTTCCTCTTGGTGGTACTTATGTAATTATTTTTATTCCACCAGGGGTTGAGGAACCTATTGTTCAAACAATGATAAGTCAGTTGAATCCTTGTGAGTAAAATGGGAATTTGAAATTAGAAATTTGTATATTGGTGTATTAAAGTAGACAAATACTCCAATATACAAATTTTGATTTCTGAAAAACCTTGCAAGTTAACTAACTTAGTAAGTCTAAAAGACTTGCTAAGTTTTAATCCTAAAACCAGAAAAGACTTACCAGGTTTGAAAAACCTTGCAAGTCGGATTTTCCAAAGACCTTAATTATTGCAGGTAGGCTAACTTAGTTAATCTTCTATTTCACTTATATCATCTGTATCAAAACCTGATTGGTGCATATAAATGTAATTTGTCTTATCATTAAACCAATCTATCACATCCTCTTTCATCAATTTTGTTTGCTTCATGGAAAGGATTTTTTTATAGGTACTCCATTTATAATTTTCAAGGTTTTCGGAGATTTGATGATGAACAGGGTTACTGTGAATATAAAAAACAATCCTTTTCAAATAGTGTTCATCTTTTTACAACAATGCGCTTAAACCTTTTGGTAAACAAACTACCATGTCTTCCTGTTTGTTTATTTATTGCTTTACTGTATGCCATAAAAAAACGCCTAAACTGTTCACTAACAATTGCTGACACAACATCTTCTTTTTCCTTTTTTGCTTTGTCAATAGTTTTCTGAAAGTTTTTTTTACCCTCAACTGCTTCCAAAACTTCCTTTTCACTCTTCACTTTTATTAAAAAATGAAAATGATTCGTTAGTAAACAATATGAATAAACCAAAACAAACTTGGTCATATACTCATCAAACTTCCAAAGAAAATAACTGTAGTTTTCTTTGTTATAAAATATCTTAATTCCATCATTGCCTCTGTTGTATAGGTGGAAAAAATTGTCAGTTTCTAATGGAGCATAAAAATTGACTTTCATAGTTTTTGAATTTTAAACCTAATATCGTAAAAACCTTGCAAGTCGGTATATAAAACTTACTAAGTCTGAAAGACTTAGCAAGTTAATTAAGTTACTTCTTTGCATAATAATTCAAAACTGTACTGTTTTCTTTTCTCAAAATCTTTTTAGCTACGCTAATTATATCTTCTGCTGTAACTTTTCGGTATTTTTCAACTTCTAAATTAATATCATTTGCATCGCCAATTAATTCATGCATAGCAATTAAATAGGCCCTGGAAGTGGCATTAAGTTCAGAAAAAACCTTTGAGGATTCGTACTTATTTTTAACCTTTTCTAATTCATAATCACTGATGCCACTTTTAATCAAATAACCAATCGCATTCCAAATAGCTTCTTCGGCTTGCTCCATCGAAACACCTTCTAACAAGGTGCACATAATCACAAATAAACCACCATGTAAATCACCAGTCAGGTAGGCATCAATTTCGGCAAACAAGTCACCTTTCATCAACAGGTTCTGGTAAAAACGTGAAGAACGCCCGTTTGATAAAACATCTGATAATAAGTCAGTTGCCTGAAAATCGGGATGTGTTTTTTCACCCATGTGAAACACCATGTACATGGTATCATATGGTACATCTCTTTCTACTTTTAACCGTTTTTGTGCGCTATTTTTAGCGATTTCGGGCAAAACGGTTGGTTTTACATTTCTACTTTCAATTTTACCATACCATTTTTTCACCAAATTAAGTACGTATTCCGTTTCAAGGTTGGCAGAAACCACCAGAATAGCATTGTCAGGGGCATAAAATCGGTAAAAAAAAGATTTCACATCCTCAAGGTTCGCTTTTTCAATATGCGAAATTTCTTTGCCTATAGTAGGCCACGAGTAAGGATGTTCTCCAAATGCAAGTTTTCTCAAATGCATCCACAAGTCGCCATAGGGCTGGTTGAGGTATCGTTCTTTAAATTCTTCAATCACGACATTTTTCTCGGCATCCAGATTTTTTTGCGAAAAATCCAGCCCCAACATCCTGTCAGATTCCAGCCAAAAAGCCGTTTCAATGTTTTGTGAAGGAAGTGTTATGTAATAATTGGTAATATCGTTGCTGGTAAAAGCATTGTTATCGCCACCTGTTTTTTGCAATGCTCCGTCGAAATCAGGAATGTTAACTGAACCACCAAACATCAGGTGCTCAAACAAATGGGCAAATCCGGTTTGTTCAGGATCTTCATCTTTTGCACCCACATTATACAAAGTATTCACCACAGCAATGGGCGAGCTATCATCTTTGTGGTAAATGAAACGTAATCCGTTTTCTAATGTAAATTTTTCGAGATTTATCATTTTAGAATGTTAATAGTTATTTGGCTCACAACTTTGCCAAAGTTTATCAAAAAGAATATGGCTTCTATAAATATCCTTGCACCTAACAAAGAACTCTGGCAAAGTTATCGGAAATCAAAACCATTCCTTTACCTCAATTTTATTGTTTTCTACTAGCAACTTAGGTCTGTAGCCTCCTTCGGCATAATTTTCCCGTAAATAAAGAGTGTCTTGTGCTGTAAAAACAGCTATTGAGAAGGTTCCCTCACCTTTTAATGGAGCTTTCAATTTAATTTTTAATTGTTGGGCAATATCCTCTTTTAATAAACTATCAGTTCCCTGAGTTGTTATCAATAAAATTTTCTCAATGTCGGATTTATCCTCAACTTTTAGGGTTACCACTAAAATCTCACTTGATTTATAACCTGGAATTTTTTCATCGGAGTTACAACTAAAAAGTAAGGGTAAAATTACTATTATCAATATCAGTTTCAATACTCTTCTCACAACACAATACACTTATATACAAATAGTTAACCAGCAGAAAAATAACCTTTGTCAAAATTTTAACCTATTAAAATTTAAAAGAATTACCCATCAATTCCTCCCTGGCCAATCTGTATTCCTCAACAATCTCAGCTACAATTTCCTTTGCTGGTTTTATTTCATTTATCAACGAAGCCACCTGTCCTATTTCCAGTTCGCCTTCATTCATATCGCCTTCAAACATCCCAAGTTTGGCTCGTCTGTTTCCCAGCAATTCTTTTATTATTGAAGCTGATTTTCCTTCAGATTCAGCCTTATCAATTTCATCGGCAAATTTATTTTTAATTAGCCGTACCGGTACCAGTTTTTTCATACTCAGTCTGGTTCCACCTTCGCTGGTGTCAAGCACTTTGCTTTTAAAATTTTCATGCGCAGACGATTCAACTGAAGCCACAAAACGACTTCCAATTTGCACACCATCGGCACCTAAACTCATAGCGGCTAACATTCCCCTGCCGGTTGCAATTCCTCCAGCAGCTATTACCGGAATTTCGACCACCTTTTTAATCATCGGAATTAAAGTCAACGTAGTGGTCTCCTCTCTCCCATTGTGCCCACCAGCTTCAAAACCTTCGGCAACAATAGCGTCAACTCCAGAATCTTGCGCTTTTTGTGCAAACTTAGTGTTGGCAATTACGTGGGCTACTTTTATTCCATTTTCCTGTAAAGTTTTTGTCCAGGTTGCAGGGTTTCCGGCAGAAGTAAAAACCACCTTAACTCCCTCATCAATAATCACTTGAATTAGCTCTTTTAAATCGGGGTACAACATAGGTACATTTACCCCAAAAGGTTTATCAGTTGCCTTTTTTGCTTTTTGAATATGAGTTCTTAAAACATCAGGATACATTGAACCAGCCCCAATTAAACCCAATCCCCCGGCATTACTTACAGCACTGGCCAACTCCCAACCACTGCACCAAACCATGCCAGCCTGAATGATTGGGTATTTTATATTAAATAATTCGGTAATTTTATTCATCTACTTTATTATTATGTTATACTCAATAAATCACAGTAACTTCACATACAAATATTATTAGATGTTCTCTAAAAATAGTAAAATTCAAGGCACAAGCAAATTCAAACACCGGAATTTACTTTCGTAAATGAGGATTTTGAATTTGAGCAGTAACGCAGAAGTTTGCATTTTTAGAGGTTATCTTGCAAGACAAAGGTGTAGATTTTCACTAATAAACAAAAATGTTTCCCTAATTTTATGTAATTTTGCAAACCGAATTTCGAAACTAGTCATTGGTTTCTTTTTATGATGAATGACCAATGCACTAATGACTTAAGTATAAAAACATGTTTGATAATTTACAGGAAAGACTAGAACGATCTTTTAAACTGTTAAAAGGTCAGGGAAGAATTACCGAAATAAACGTTGCGGAAACCTTAAAAGATGTTCGCCGTGCTTTATTGGATGCCGATGTTAACTTTAAAATCGCCAAAGATTTTACCAATGAAGTAAAAGAAAAGGCAATGGGAGCCAATGTTTTGACTGCGGTTAAACCCAACGAGTTGATGGTTAAAATAGTCCATGATGAGCTGGCAGCTTTAATGGGTGGCGAAAAATCAGACATTGCCATAAAAGGGAACCCTTGTGTGATATTGATTGCCGGACTGCAAGGTTCTGGTAAAACCACTTTCTCGGGTAAACTGGCCAATCTTTTAAAAAGCAAGCGTGCCAAAAACCCCTTGCTGGTTGCTGGCGACGTATACCGTCCTGCTGCAATTGAGCAGTTAAAAGTATTGGGTGAGCAAATTGGTGTACCTGTTTATTCTGAAGAAGATAATAAAAACCCGGTTAAGATAGCCAAAGCAGCCATTAAGGAGGCCAAATTAAAAGGCAACGACATGGTGATTGTCGATACCGCAGGTCGTTTGGCCATTGATGAACAAATGATGAAAGAGATTGAGGAGGTGAAAAAAGCCATTTCTCCTCATGAAATATTGTTTGTAGTTGACTCAATGACTGGGCAGGATGCTGTTAATACTGCCAAAGAATTTAACGATCGTCTTGATTTTGATGGAGTTGTACTTACAAAATTAGATGGTGATACGCGTGGTGGTGCTGCCCTCTCAATTCGTACAGTAGTAAATAAACCTATTAAGTTTGTGGGTACTGGCGAAAAAATGGAAGCCATAGACGTGTTCCACCCGGATAGGATGGCAGACCGGATTCTTGGAATGGGAGACATTGTAAGTCTTGTTGAAAAAGCCCAGGAACAGTTTGATGAAGAACAGGCCAAAAAACTTCAAAAGAAAATTGCCAAAAACCAATTCAACTTCAACGATTTCATGTCACAAATACAGCAAATCAAAAAAATGGGTAACCTGAAAGATTTGGCTGGCATGATTCCGGGAGTTGGTAAAGCCATGAAAAACCTGGATATTGATGACGATGCCTTTAAAGAAATTGAAGCCATTATTCAATCAATGACCCCTGAAGAAAGAGAAAAACCTACTGTATTGAACGGAAGTAGAAGAAAAAGAATAGCAGCTGGTTGTGGAAAAAACATTCAGGATGTGAACAGATTGATTAAGCAGTTTGATGAAACCCGTAAAATGATGAAAATGCTTTCAGGCGGCAAAAACCTGGCACGTATGATGGGTGGAATGAAAATGGGGAAACGCTAAATTGCTAAGCAATTTAGCTTAGAAATTAGAAATTGGAAATTAGACATTAGTAAAACTGCAATAATTTATATTCCATTAAACTAAAATACTAATTTCAAATACACAAAGTTCTAATTTCTAATAAACAAAGTTCTAACTTCTAATAAACTAATTTCAAAAAAATGCAACTAATCGACGGTAAAAAAAGCTCGCAGGAAATTAAAGACGAAATAGCCCAAAAAGTTAAAGAACATATGGCTGCCGGAGGCAAACAACCTCACCTTGCTGCAGTTTTGGTGGGTAATGATGGTGGTAGCATCACCTATGTTAATCATAAAGTAAAGGCCTGCGAATATGTTGGTTTTAAATCAACTTTAATAAAAAAAGAAGACGACATTACCGAAGAGGAATTGCTTAAAATAGTTGATGATTTAAATAAGGATGAGGATGTTGATGGTTTCATTGTTCAGCTTCCTCTCCCAAAGCATATATCAGAACAAAAAGTAATAGAAGCCATTGATTATAAGAAAGATGTGGATGGTTTTCATCCTGTAAATGTTGGTAAAATGGTGATAGGTTTACCTGCATTTATCTCAGCCACGCCATTTGGAATTATGGAATTACTGCGAAGATACAATATTGAAACTTCGGGAAAAAACTGTGTTGTTATTGGACGTAGTAATATTGTTGGCAAACCAATGGCAAACCTTCTTTCACAAAAAGCCAACCCAGGAAACGCAACCGTAACTGTTTGCCACAGCCGTACTAAAAACTTAAATGAAGTTTGCGCACAAGCAGATATTTTAATTGCCGCCATGGGAAGCCCAGAGTTTGTTACAGCCGATATGGTAAAAGAAGGTGCTGTAGTGATTGATGTAGGTACTACTCGCGTAAAATCAGACCTGACAAAATCGGGCTGGAAACTTAAAGGCGATGTAAAATTTGACGAAGTGGCTGAAAAATGTAGCTACATTACCCCTGTTCCGGGTGGTGTGGGGCCTATGACGATAGTTTCGTTATTAAACAATACTTTTTTGGCTGCGAAGAAGGAGATTTATAAGTAAAGGTTTATGTGACCGTAGCTTAATACTTTAAGAATGAGCTTATATTGGTGATAGGTATTTCATTACACAGTCCTCAGTTAGCAGCCATGGAACAATTGCAAGCCAGGAAGCCACAACACCATAACATGCTATATGTGAACCAGTTAACATCATACCTGAGACAGCTTTTTTAAATAAAAAAATGGAAACAATCACATTATTTCGTCCAGTTAATGATAAAGAACTTAAACTTATTAGCGAGCTTAACTATAGAAGCTTTCCTCCACGGCTACCTGAACAGCCTTTTTTCTACCCAGTAATGAATAAAGAATATGCTGTTCAAATTTCAAAAGACTGGAATGTCCCTGCTTATGGAGTAGGATATGTCACTAAATTTGAGGTTAATAAAAAATATATCAGTAAATACAAAGTTCAAAATGTTGGTGGTTTTATCCACAACGAACTTTGGATTCCAGCAGAAGAACTTGAAGACTTTAACAAAAATATCGTAGGAAAAATTGAAATAATTGCAGAATTCAAAAAATAATCCAAGAAACTCAAAAATGTCTGGTTAATTAAAGTAAAACGAACCAAAAATTGTTTTCTTCTCACCCAAAACTTATGGACAATCAAACTTCGAAAAGCTATTTAGTAAAATGGCTAATGTGCGGTATTTTTGCGTACTTTGGAATTAACCTGATAACAGGATTTGTTGAAGACATTTTTCGACTAATTTTCATTTTTCTGGCTCCTACTATTCCTGTATTTGTTTCCACAATTATTTTCTTTGGGGTTGCCAAACTTATTATTTTAATATTAGCCTTCAGCTACCTTATCAAGCAGCCTTTTTTACCACCAAAAGAGCTAGTAAATAAATACCTTTTAATTGGTTTAATTGTTTATGGTTTGCTTTTTTTCCTTAATTATGGGCTTCGGTTCCTAAATACTGCAATAATGGCTCAAAGAATGGATACAGCTTTTTGGGGCCAGCTAAATATTTACGAGCAATACATCTCGCTTGGACTGGCTGTTTTAAATACTATGACACTAATTGGTTTTGGGATTATTGCGCTGGTTGCTGATAAAAACGAACAAGTTCGCCAGGAAAACCGTATAAAATAGTGCGATCAATGTAAGCACAAAAAATACATTGCTGATTCTGAATAAGTATATTACCTATTGTGAATATTAAGCACCTTCTTTCTCCTTATTAGTTACCAGTAAATAACGCTGCTTATCTTCTAAATACAAATAGCCAAACTCATAACAAAACTGGTAAACATCGCCCTTTTTGGTTGTGTAGCTGTGCGTGCCATAGGTAAAGTTGAAGCCTTTCAACAGCAAAGTATCTTTTGAAACCATTGTTTTGCCAGATTGTTTAGTCAATTCCTGCAAAACGCGCCGGTTTTTTCGTAAAATGTTGTTGATGTTTCTAACCGTATTGGTGGCATCACTATTTAAACGGTTGTTATATGCATTTCGGCACTGGTCGGAGCAAAACTTTTTATCAGCACGACCTATAATTTTATCACCACATTCAGGACAGGATTTGGCTTTTCCCATAACAATTATACTAGTTATTTTTGTTTATTAAATTCACAATTACTTTCACCATTGTATCTTTCTCTTCAGGTTTACTTACAGCAATCATCAAAGTTAAAGCAACCAGGGTATTATCTGCAATTCTTTTTTGCCCTATTTCATCCAACAAAATACCATTACGCTCCAAAAAATAAAGAAACAAAAAAGCAGCTATTCGTTTGTTTCCATCAGTAAAAGAATGATTTTTTGTGACAAAATACAATAAATTTGCAGCCTTTTCCTCAATACTTGGATATAAATCAACTCCTTGAAAAGTCTGGTAAATGGTTGAAATAGAGCTTTTAAACGATTCATCCTTTTCACGCCCAAATAATTCGCTGTTTCCGTAAGCTTTTTTTGCAGTTTTAATCTGCTTTATTGCTTCATTGTATGTTAGTTGATACGTTTCTTTGCCCGAAGTATCTTTAATTTCAAGATTTTGATAATCATATTGGTCTAAAATATCAAGTGCATAGGCATAATCAGAGATTATTTTTAACAGGCCGGTGCTTTCATCATTTGTTAAAGTCTTGTGATTTAATACCTTCCCAAGTATTTTTACGGACTCTTGTAGCTCCTTTAATTGTTCTGTTTTTTGTGCAAGGCGCTTTTCATTGATGGTATAACCTTTTACCAAGTGCTCTTTTAAAATTTTATTGGCCCAGATTCGGAATTGGGTTCCTCTTTTTGATTTTATTCTATATCCTACAGAAATAATGACATCCAGATTAAAGAACTCTATTTTTCGTTCAACTTCACGTCCACCCTCAAATTGAACTGTTGCATATTTTGCAACAGTTGCTTCCCTAAACAATTCCTGCTCTTTATAAATATTAGCTATATGTCTGGATATGACTGACTTATCGCGCTCAAATAAATCCACCATCTGATTTAAATTCAGCCAAACTGTCTCTTTTTCTAGTTGAACACTTATTTCAGTATTTCCATCATCAAACTGGTATATTTCAAAATTAGAGTTATTCATTTATAATCACTGATTTTAAACTTGTGCATTTTTTTCACAAGTTGAATTTTACCAAAGTGTAAAAACTATAAAGACAACTATTTACTGGCAGAAGTCAAATATCCTTTGTCCACAATTTTTTCATTTGCAAGCTGTTCCAAAATAGAACCGCTTGGTATACTTTAAAACTAGAACTACCAATAAATCCTCGGTAATTGATTTCTTTCCTACCAACTGTTTAACAAGTTGTTGCATTTTTTACAACAACTGAGAACTTTTGTAATTCGTTTTGTTAAATTTAGAATTTATACACATCAAAATCAAATAGCTATCACTAACAAATATCAAAAACCTTAAAATAACCACTGATAATCAGCATGATAATTTATCTATTGCTACCCAACCTTTCTAATAATTTATCAACTCGTATTTCTGCTTCTTTAATCGAAATACCGTTTTCCCAGTCGTTTATTAGTTCATGATCTGCCTTGTGAGGAATAATTTCAGATCTAATTCCACCATTTCTAGTTACAACATTTACATGCAGTCCAAGAGTGCTTTCCTTGTAATCACGGATTTCATTGCAAATCATTCCAAAGTAGGTCTTTGAATCACAGTCATTTTTGAAATTTTCATCATAGTCGTCAAAGCTCTTTTTGCTAAGTGAAACCCAAATACCATAATTTAGGTCTTCACATGCGTCATTAACCTTAATTGTCATAGTGGTTCTTATAAACCTGTCGGTTTGCTCTGGATGATTTATAACACAAAAGTCACTTGAGATTTCTGCAATTGTTTTCTTTTTATCGTTAGGATGAATGTCATAATGATAAGGTGTCTTAAAAGCTAAGGCTGGCAATTCATCATGAACTTCATCACAATTTGGGCATTTATATTTTTTCCTATTTTTCAGTTTTTTCCAGAACATTATTTTTTATTTCGAATGTTGGGTATCGGTTTAGCTATGTTTAGTAAAGGATTTCATTTCACTTTCGTTTCAATTTATTATTAATGCTTATTACTAGTACTATTTTTCGATTGATCGCCTAAACCCTTATTAGGTATGACTTTTGTTGGCGGTAGTTTTTTCCTTTCTCCTTTACCAAATACAACAATTGGTTTCCAGTTCTTTTTGGCTTTTGATAATTTAAATTCTGCTTCTATTTGGTCTTGAGTCATATAATTGTCTGTCATATATATTACCGCAAAAAAAGTTTTCCAATCATCAGTACCTTCGTAACCCATCATGTCTTCAAATATTCCTCCAATGCAGGATTTTGCTTCTTTCTCGCTATCTACAAATTTGTATTCTATTGCACATTTTAAATGTTTTACACCTAAATCGGGTTTAAACGTTTTAACAACTTTGGGAATTGGTATCTCTCTTACAGTATCAGGAAAAACATGAAGTAATATGTTATAAATCTCTTTTTGAACATCTGCTTCATTTTTAGGCTGAACTTTTCTGTCTGCAATTATTTTAGCAGTGCCTCTTAACATTCTCTCTAAAGTAGATAAGTCATTTTCCATTTTTACATCATCGCTTTTCTTGTCTTCAAACTGACAATTAATGACATTCTTAAAATGCCAAATTAAGCTAACAACTGGGCTGTGCAAAATATCAATATAAGGAACTAGGTTTAAAGTAGTTAAATTATCTTTGTATCTTTCAAATTCACCAGTAAATTTCTCTAGCAGTGTTGTTAAGCCTAAATATTCCAAGGCAAAAATGACTTTTAGGTGCATCTCAAAGATTTCACCTTCCAGTTTTAATTTATTAAATTCGTAGCGTTCATGTGCTACATCAGAATAATAACTCATTTCCTCTAAATCATCAACAATTGTTCTCGCTTCGCTTAATTGTGAATCAAGATTCTTTATGAAATTCTTAAAATTAAATTCTTGTTTCATCATTTCTCAAAATTACCCCCAAACAAATAAATATACCTACCTACAAAACTAAACAGAAACTAAAACCTGATTATCAATCAATTATCCAATTTCAATCACTTACAAACAACTACAAACGAATATTAAGCAACTACACTTATTTAATAACCGAATCAGCTGCAAGCACCTACATAGTTTTGCACCATAATCATTTGTAAAATTAAAAAACGAAATCATGGAAACAACAAAATCAGTAAACAAAGTAGAAATTCAAGGATTTTTAGGTAAAGATGCAGTAGTAAGAACATTTGAAAGCGGGCGCACATTAATAAACATGAGCGTAGCCACCAGCGAAAGTTACCAAAACCAGGCTAACGAGTGGATTACCAACACCATGTGGCACAACATTGTTTTGTGGAAAAACAAATCGGAAGAACAGTATGATTTTTTGAAAAAAGGAAAAAAAATTGCTGTAGTAGGCAAACTTAACAACAGAAAATATACAGATAAGGAAGGCAATGTAAAATACATTACTGAAATTTTGGCACAAAAAGTAGAAGAAGCCTAAAACAATTACTACAACTTACAGCAATTTTGCCCCTAAGGTTTAAAATCAGTTCTGGCTCAGCAAAACAGAGTTTGAGAACCTTGGGGGCTAATATTTTCAGCTCTCTCCCCTAATGCATAAAAACTGCTGATCAAAAAAGATCAATTCCATACACTCTATACCCGTTATTATATAATCTGTTGCATTTTTGTTTAAATTTTAACAAAGCAAAATCTCGGGGCAACCATTTTAGCTAAATAGCGTCTGAATAATTAGAATTCAATGCAGTAATGCTTCTTTTTTTAAATTAGAAAACATACAGTTTTAGTATCTTTGTTCGTTACTTTAAATAATCAACACAAAAATTTTACTATGAGGAAAACTATAGCATTCATTTTAGTCTTAGCAATCAGCTCTATCTCTGTAAGTAGCAAAGCCCAAGGTTTTGAGATAAAATTAAAAATGCCCCAAATAAAAAACCAACAGGTTATTCTGGGTCATTATTTTACAAAAGGAGATATGCTTATACCTGATGATACAACTATGCTAAACAACAAAGGCATCGGTACTTTTAGTGGAAAAGACAAACTTCCTGAAGGAATGTACTTTGTATTTTTACCAAATAAATATAAATTCGACATTTTAGTTGGTGATAATCAGCAATTTATGGTAGAAAATGATACAACAGATCTTTTCAATAACTTAAAAATATCAGGAGATAAAGAAAATGAAATATTCATTGATTATCAACAATTTAGAGTTGAAAATATAGACAAAAGCAAGGAGTTGACTGAATTATATAAAAAAGCTACTGATGCGAAAAAGAAAAAGGAAATTGAAGGTGAATTTAAAAAGCTCAATGCAAAAGTTGAAAAAAAGCAAAAAGAAATAACCGACGCCTACCCTAATTTCTTTTTTTCAAAATTTCTGAAAGCTACACAGGATGTAAAAATCCCGGAATCAATAACTGATAGGCAGGCACAATACTATTACTACAAAAATAACTACTTCAACAATTTTGATTACAAAGATAAACGGCTGCTTAGAACCCCAATTTATGAAAGCAAGCTTGATTACTATTTAGATAAAGTGTTGCCACAAATACCGGATACACTAACTGCAGAAGTGGATAAATTAATTAGCAATTCCAGACACGATAAAGAGTTATTTAGATTTATATTGGTACACTTGTTTAACAAATACACAAAAAGCCAGTTAATGGGTGCCGAAAATGTACTGGTACACATTGCTGAAAAATATTACATCCCGGAAGCAGATTGGAGTGATTCAGAATTTATTGAGGAATTAAAAACTAAAATAGAAAGAATTAAACCTGCTTTGATTGGTAAAATTGCCCCTGAACTGAAAATGATTATGCTCCCTAAAGATTCTGGCTCCATTGTAGCAGTTAAGGAAGCTATTGAAAACATGAAAAATAGTGGTAATGAATTCTTAAAAAACGAAGAATTGATCAAAGAAAAAATGAAGCAACACAAAGCAAACTATCCAAATCTTACAGATTCAGCCCTTCGTTCTCAAGTAATTATCAGTGAGTTGGCAATGATTTTAGAGGAACAATTCCTGCCAAACTTTGAAGGTTACGTATCTCTCCATGAGCAGGCCACAAAATACACCATACTCTGGTTTTGGGAACCCGATTGCAGTCATTGTAGAGAAGCTACCCCAAAATTTTCAAAAGCTTATGATGAAGAAAAACTAAAAGACCTTGACGTAACAGTTATACCAGTTTATATGCAACGAAATATTAACGAATGGGATAAATATACCAAACACCTTAACACATGGCTTGACTTTGTAACAAAACACAACATGCTAAAATGGACCAATGTTTGGGAACCATTTGGATACTCGCACTACAGAGATAAATATAATATTTCAAGCTCGCCGGTTTTATACCTTTTAGACAAAGACAAAAAAATTATTGCTAAAAGAATTGGGTACGATCAGGCCATCGATATCATAAAAGACATTGAAAAACGAGAGGCAAGTAAATAAGGGGTCATTTCATAAAGTTGAGGACTTAGATTTTTAAGCATATATTTTAGCTACTCTAAAAAGAAAGAAAGCCATATCAGTAACTCCTCTTTGGGTAGCCCTAAAAGCTTTTAGTTTAGCGTTAAATGATTCAGCTGAG
>JBNKJW010000171.1:0-4473 GCA_050291445.1 Bacteroidales bacterium
GCGAATGTGAGTCTAGTAGAGCCTTAACAAGCACAGGGTTCTTGGTAAGTATAAAAGAATGATATCACATGCTGAATTCTAATTGCTTTTCCGTAAGTTAATGATCGTGACGTCACGAGGAAGATCCTGGAAGCAAGGCTACATCGCCGCTGCAAACTTGCGCTCGCTAACAGGTATTCCCGTGACTTTCAATACAAAATTTATACCATTTGGACTACGAACACATAGGGATCTTGGAAATTTACTTTGTTTGGACTATTTGTGCTTCACTTTTGTGTACTTTGGATCTAAAAAATTCACTGGCGGAAAAGACTCAACATCAGTTTAAATTCAAAAATTTCATGACGTCACACATTGTCTCGGAACTAGGACAGCAGCCATTTTATCCATCAAATCTTGCTATTCTATAATTTAACCATGATTTCTCTTGCCAGTGTAGCGACTGGTCTTGTGCTTTTTCTCCGATTTGTTGTTCCCCAGATAACGCCTGTTCACTGGAATGATTTGGACAAAGAATTATCAGAGACATTAAAGCCACTTCATCATGAACTTGCATCAAACAATATCTCCGCTGCCGAAGCCGGAAACTGTTTTAACAAAATTTTGCAGTCTTTCTTTAGTTCAAAACCGGAACTTTTTATGAAAAATGAAGAGCCTAAACAATTTTTCAGAAGAAAAAATAAAACACTCATCGAACTTCGTCGTGAAAAGAACAAACTAAGGACCAAAGCTTTCAGGAGAGACTCAACAACTGATGACCGAAAACGTTTCTACGATTGTCTACGCACATATGATTTTATGAAAAAACAACAGGATATCAATTCAGAAAATCGGAATGCAAATTACGAAGAGAAAAAATATCGTTCAAACTTTTGGACCTTCAGTAAAAATGTGGTAAATGATTGTCTTTATTCCAAACCTCAATTTCCAACTTTCTCTAAAGAAACAGCAGATAAATTTTTTACAGAACGGTACGAAAATCCTACTTACCTTGATCCAACTCAGCTTAATTGGTTCCCGTATATTCCTGTGACATTAAATTCTGAATTCAATCTTGATAGTATTAAGCCAAAGGACATTAAGAACATACTTAAAGCAAAAAGCTCCACATCTGCGCCTGGTCCCGATGGAATATTGTATGGGCTGTTAAAGAATTTACCATCCACCCACCATTTCATGGCGACGCTGTTCAGTAAAATACTTGTTTCTGGCACTCCTCCATCGTCTTGGTCAGACTCCAAAATTACGCTCATTCATAAAAAGCAATCTACGGATATCCCCTCCAATTTTCGCATGATAGCTTTAGCAAGTTGTGTTGGGAAGATCTACCATCAAGTTTTAGCAGAAAGATCCGATGGCTTCATCAAATCTAATAAATTGATAGATACAACCTACCAAAAAGCTTTCTTGAGTGGCAAAAACGGATGTGTGGAACACAACCAGGTGTTACATGAAATTATCAGGCATTCTAAATCGAACAACCGAACAGTTCATATAACATGGTTTGATTTGGAGGACGCGTTCGGTTCGGTTCCACACCATCTTATTGAATTAACTCTTAAACGTAATAATTTTCCTCCATCAAAATGCAAATACATTTCGAATCTGTACTCATCTCTGAACGGAACCGTGGTCTGTGACAACTGGCAGTCGAAAAATTTCAAATTTAAAAAAGGCATCTTTCAGGGGGATCCTTTATCTCCTTTAATTTTCATCCTCTGTTTCAACCCCATCATTCAGGATTTAGACTCCAATTTACAGCACGGATATGAAATCAACGGAAATAAGTTCATCTCTTCACCATTCGCAGACGATTTCTGCCTGATATCTAGAAATAAAAGAACTCATCAAAGGCTTGTCTCTCGAATTTCAAAATTAACGAAGACCATGGGTCTTAAACTGAAACCCAGCAAATGTAGAAGCTTATCAATCGTTAGTGGTAAGCCTACCGCAGTGGAATTTAATCTTGACGAATCAAAAATCCCTACACTAGAAAAGGAGCCGCACAAGTTTCTAGGTTCTCTAATTACCTTTAACAATACAGCAAGTGATATTTTTACTTACCTACATGATATTATAAAATCCGGACTTGAAAACATTGATAAATCTTTGATCCGTAACGAATACAAGTTGAAAATTTATTGTGACTATTTTCTGCCTTCTCTAAGATTCCATTTGACTGTAAATGATACAACTTCAACACATCTTCAACAACTTGATGCTCTGGCTGATAGATTCATAAAGAAGTGGAGCGGTCTCCCACATCCAGCAACATTGGCTTTTGTCCACATGCCCAAAGGACTTAATATCAAATCTATATCGTCACTCTACCACGAATGCCACACTAACGCTTACATCTCATCCCGATGTAAAGGAGATGATAAAGTTCAACTTTGTTTAGATTCGCAACTTGAAAGAGAATCATCATGGTCAAGGAAAAAGTCTCAAATTGTTCAATCCAATCAAATTTTGGAATCAATTAATGAAAATTACACGGAATCAACCTTAAAACAAAAACAGAAGAAAGCTAAGGACATTGAACGTGAAAATTCAACCGAAATCTGGCATAGCCATGTTAAAGATCTAGTTGTGCAAGGAAAATTTTTAGATCTCATATCAGCCGAAGAATCAAATTTTGACTGGAAAAGTGTTGTTTTTAATCTTCCAACCCGTGTTTCAAAATTTTTAATGAACTCAGTTTCGGACACTCTCAATACTAAGGCTAACCTAAAAAGATGGGGAAAATGCATGTCAACTAAATGTTCTGCCTGTGGGAACCACGAGACCTTACACCACATCTTAAATAATTGTTCTAAATTCCTGGAGCAGGGGCGGTATACTTGGCGCCACAATAACATTTTGTCTTATATATTTAATTTGTTAAAATCATCTATCAATCCAACCGACATTTTAAATTGTGATTTGGAGAAAGAAAAAAGTAGTTTTACAACAGTTCCCCTTCAATGTACTGTAACAAATTTAATTCCTGATCTCTGCCTTTTTACTGAAAATGAAGATGGAAAATTTCTTACCATTCTCGAATTAACCGTCCCTTTTGAACTCAATATAGACAGTGCCCACTCTAGAAAATCAAACAAGTATTCGTCTCTTATTATTGATATACAAAACAATAACGTGATTACTAAATTCATTGCTCTCGAGATTGGTTCGCGAGGATACATCAACAGTGAAAATCTGAAACGTTTAAAGGACATTCATAAACTGATTAAAAATGACATTTCGTTTAAAACATTCAAAAACACTATCTCTAAAATTGCCATAGTTTCATCATTTGCTATCTTTAATGCCAGGAATGATCCTAGTTGGGACAATTACCCAACTTTAATGTACAATTGATGTAATAATTTTAATGCTAAGTCCCTGCCTGAACTCATCAAATGGGTCACGGACCTGGGAGTATAGCATAATAACCTCCTTTATTGAAAAATAAAGTGATGATATATATATGTAAATGTGCTAGCTTATGCTGATGACATTACCTTACTGTGTCCGTCTGTTAGAGGAATGCAAAAACTCTTAGACATTTGCGAGAAGTATGCTAAGGAATATGATGTTACATTCAACGCCGAAAAAACTGAATGTATCTGCTTTCAGCCTAAAGGTTGTCAACCAATTGAACCGCCTCCTTGCTTGACGTTCTTTGGTGAACGTTTGACGAAATGGATGACCAAAATCACTCATCTGGGTCATGTAATTAATTACGATTTGAGTGATTCCGTTGATATTAAGATGCGATCTGCTGCTTTAGAAAGTAAAGCTAACGAACTCTGTATTAACTACCACTTCGTGGAAGAATCTGTCATTATAAGACTTTTTAAACAATTATGTTGCTGTTTTTTTGGAGCAGTAACTTATGATTTTATAAATTCAGACATTTTCAAACTTAACAATGCAGTTAAAAAATCTCTGCGTAAGCTTTTGAACCTCCCTCGGGATGCCAAGAGTTATTATGTACTGAAGTTAGCAAACATTGATCCTGTGCAATATACAATACTATCACGTTTGAAAAAGTTTAATGAAGGGTGTCAAAATGTAGATAATGATCTTGTTAATTACTTCCAACACATTGCCAAATCGTTTCCTCGCACTATCAGTGGAAGAAACGTATTTTGTGTTAATCACTTCTTAATTAATCCGCCCTCTTATGAATTCTTGTCAATTAATAATGAAAGCGACGATTATATTGTAAATACGTTAAGAGAATTAATTATTATGAGATTCAATAGGCAAACTTTTACTTATTATGAAATTCAGGAACTGATTGAACTCTTCAGTAAATCGTAATTTATATATTTTTTGTATTTTTTGTAAATGTATTTAGATTGGAATTACTATTGATTCCGAATAAAGTATTATATATATATATATTACTGGTTTTCAGTTCTATATCTTATGATACTTATGATGTGTTTATTAACGTTTTCGTGAAGTTAAAATGCCAAAATTCGTATT
>JBNKJW010000172.1:0-56284 GCA_050291445.1 Bacteroidales bacterium
AACAAGAAAAATTAACAACTAATATTGAAGACCATATGGAAATACTTCAACAAAGCCCGGAACGAATAATGAAATATTTTAAACATGACAGTATTAAATATGCTGCGTAAAAATCTCGTTAAATACCCGTCGGGTTAATAACCTGAGTTCGACGTAAATTTTGTGCTCAGGTTATTAAAATAACAATCCTTTCGTTCAATTTATTCTAGCTACATTTGCCACTAATCAATTTTAAATTGAATTTTAAAATGAACTTTTTAGCACATTTATATTTATCAGGTGAAGATAAAGACCTTATGATAGGTAATTTTATTGCGGACTGGGTAAAAGGCAAAGCTTATCTTTCTTATCGACCTGGTATACAGCATGGCATCTTACTACACAGAAAAATAGACGAACTAACTGATAATCATCAAATTACAAAAGAACTCGGTCAACTATTTAAAACTGGTTTTCAAAAATATTCCGGGATTGTTATTGATATTTTCTACGACCATTTTTTAAGTAAGAACTGGAACAATTATTCAGATATTAGCTTAAAAAACTTCATAAAAAAATGCCACAACCTGCTACTGAAAAACATAATGATTCTTCCCTCAAAGGTACAGAGCATTTTACCGATTATGATTACGAAAAACAGACTTTTAAGTTATTCTAAAATTGAGGGGCTTAAAGATGCCTTAGAGCGTATGGCTCAATACACTAGTCTGCCAGCAGAAAGTGATTTTGCAATTGAAACCCTTGAAGATAATTATGAGTACTTTGATGAACAATTCCTGATCTTTTTTGATGAAATAATTAAATCTGTTGCAGAAGAATCCAGACTAATTGCTCAACATTATTCAGCTTAAAATTAAAACTTTTCCATTCTTGCGGTGTCTAACCTAAGCAATATAAACAACAGTATAGTAAATGACCAAAGTGAGGATCCCCCATAACTAAAAAAAGGTAAAGGAATACCAATTACTGGAGTAAGCCCAATTGTCATTCCAATATTTACAGCAACATGAAAAAACAAAATGGATGCTACACAATAACCATAAATCCTGTTCATTTTTGAGCGCTGTCGTTCAGCAATTATTACAATTCGAATTAATAATGCTCCAAATAAAATCAGTACCAAAGACGTTCCAACAAAGCCCCACTCCTCGCCTACAGTACAAAATATAAAATCAGTATCTTGCTCAGGGACAAAATCAAATTTAGTTTGGGTACCCTGTAAAAAGCCCTTACCAGCAAACTCACCTGAACCAATTGCAATTTTCGACTGGTTTACATTGTATTCCACTCCTTTAGAACCACTTTCAAGTCCCAATACTACATTAATTCTTGTTCGTTGATGCTTTTCAAGTACATTATTAAATAAATATTCAACTGAAAAGGTAAATGCCATTGCCATGAATAGAACAACAACTATAGCGCTATAATGTTTAAGACGTTTCACATAAGCCGGATAGGCTAAAATTACAATTGAAAAAAATATTCCAGCTCCAAGAATGTAAACCCGATTATAACCTATGAAGTACTTGTTTAAAATAAGGGCAACAACAATTATTAAGAAACACAAAACACCTGCAAAAGTCATTCTGATATTACGGTAAATAATGTGAAATACAATCAGCGCAACAACCGGAAGACTCAGAAAAACAAAGAAAATATCAGTTAGAAGAACAGCAATGAATAATCCCACAAAAAGCAATCCGAGAATTAAGAACCATGGTGACAGCCCTTCGCGATACATAACAATAATAAATGTCACATAAACCAGTGCAGATCCTGTATCATTCTGCAATATGATCATCCCTGCCGGCAACAAGGTAATAAAACCAACTTTTAATAGTTTTCTAAGATTGTTAACTTTAAAATCATGGATACTCATCATTCTGGAAATGGTCAAAGCAGTTGCAACTTTTGTAAACTCAGCTGGTTGGAACCGTATACTTCCAAACTCAAACCACGAGCGGGCTCCGTTTACTTCTTTACCAAACAATAGTACCGCAATTAAAAGCAATATAGTAGCTAAATAAATAGGATAGGCTAAAAATTCGTAAGCACGACTATCAATTATAAAAATTGTAATAATTAAAACAAGGGAAACACTAATCCAAATTAATTGCTTTCCATAGCGTTGTGAAACATCAAGGATACTACTATGTTCTTCGTTATATACAGCCGCATATATATTCAGCCAGCCAAAGCCAACCAACATTGCATATAACAATATGGCTCCCCAGTCTATGCGCTTAAATGTATTTGATGAACGATCCACTTATTCGTCGTATTTTATTTTAGCATCTAGCATTCGCTGTTCAACATAAGGCCTTGAAATAGAATCAGTTAAATACTTCTCTATCATCAAGCTAGCAATAGGTGCCGCATAAGTTGAACCAAATCCTCCATTTTCAATATAAACTGCAATAGCGATTTTAGGATTATCCATAGGTGCAAAAGCAATAAAGATTGAATGAGATTTTCCTTGAGGATTTTCTGCGGTACCTGTTTTCCCACAAATCTTTATGTGCGGCAAGTAAGCTCTTGTTGCAGTACCGGAACTCACAACCTTCTCCATCCCATCAATAACAGGATCAAAATGTTCCCTGTCAATACTCACCTTTCTTTTTCTATAAAACCGGCTATCTATACTATCTTTTTCATTGATAGCTTTTACAACATGTGGAATATAATAAAAACCCCTGTTAGCTATTACTGCGCACATATTGGCCAATTGTAGTTGAGTTACACCAACCTCTCCCTGGCCTATCGCCATAGATACAAACTGTAACGGTCGCCATTGTTTTCCTTTGTACCTTTTATCATAAAACTCTTTTGTATAGATAGTTCCCTTAGATTCATGTGATAAATCTGTACCTAATCTTCGGCCAATGCCAAAAGTTAATAAATGTTTTCTCCAATTGGCGTATGCATGGCTTATTGAATCAAATTTGTTGTCTCTTAAAATTCTCATAAAAACTTGAGAATAATAGGCATTACAAGAACCAGAAATAGAACGTTGAAAATTAACTGACCCTCCGTGATGGCAATGTTGGTGAAAACTACCTACCCGATAACCACCATTGCAAGGTAAACTAGTTTTGGTTGTAATAACCCCTTCTTGGAGCCCAATTAGTGCATTAACCGTTTTAAAAGTTGAGCCAGGCGGATTGAACCGCCCCTGTATAGCCCTGTTATACAACGGCTTATCTTTATCAAACTGCAACTTTCTGTAGTTTTTTGTTCTTTCTCTACCAACTAACAAGCTAGGATCATAAGTTGGACTAGTCAACAATGCAAGTATTTCACCAGTAGCGGGTTCAATTGCAACAACACTCCCTTTTTTATTTTTAAGAAGTTGCTCTCCATAAGCCTGAAGATCGGCATCAATAGAGGTAATAATATTAGACCCTACAATCGCAGCAGTATCATACTTCCCTTCCTCATAACTTCCTTTTACACGGTTGTGTACATCAACCATTTGAATCTTTACCCCCTTTTTTCCACGAAGCACCTCTTCATATGATTTCTCAATCCCACTTTTCCCAATATAATCTCCCGAAATATAATAGGGGTTCCTGTTAATGTCTGAGGCATCTACCTCACCAACATATCCTAACACACTTGCTGCAATAGGCTGGGTGTACGATCGAACAGTTCTCTCTTGTGTGTAAAAACCTTTAAATTTATAAATGGATTCCTGCAATAAAGAATATTGTTTAAAATTGAGCAATTGAATAATAATGCTTGGCTTATATCCCGAGTAATTTTTAGCGTCATTTAGTTTATCCTTCAGCTCATCCTTTTCAATATCAATCAACTTACAAAAAAACAGGGTGTCAAATTCTTCAATTTCGTTAGGCACTACAACCACATCAAAAACAGATTGGTTAAAAACCAGTAGTTTACCATTTCTGTCAAAAATAAGCCCCCGGGTTGGATATTGAATAATATGCCTGAACACATTATTCTCGGCTGAAAGTTTATAACTTGAATCTAGTACCTGAAGAGTAAACAATCGGATGATATAAATAAAGAAAACCAGTAAAAAAAGGCCAATTATTATTAACTTTCTATTTGAATTTGTATTTTCCACTAAACAATTAGCTTATTTTCGATAGATGATAAACTGGCTTACAACTATTAAGAGCAATGAAATAAAAGTACCAATAAGAATCCTAAGCAACATATTTCCAAAATGTGCAAAGGTAAAATCCTCTAACAAGTAGAACAGAAACTGGTGTACAAATACAATCACCACCGAATATTTTAAAAACCAACTTATGCCCATGTAATGCACCCTGGGGAAAGTTCCTACTTCATAACCATCGCGTGGAGATAGTGATTTTAAAACAACAGGCCTTACAAATGCAACAAAAACTGTTGCAGCTGTATTTAGCCCCATTGTATCGGAAAATATATCGATTATAAGCCCTATGAAAAAAGCCATAAGCAGCACCATCCAATTTGGGGTTTCAAAGGGCAAAAGCACGATGTAAAGAACAAAAAAAGCTGGAATAATGCCAATGCTGGTTATTTCAATATTATTGAAAATAAACACCTGGAGCAAAACAAGGATAAGAAAGCTTGAAACATTACGCAGCAAAATATTAATACTCATCTTCAGCTATATTTTCCAGAAGTATTTGTTCATTTCTGTTTTTATTATTTACTATATAGACATTATACAAACTTTTTAAGTCAGTTGAAAGTTTTACTTGTAAATCATAAAAATTAGTACTTTCATCTTTACTCAACTTAGAAATTGTTCCTATTAGCACGCCCTTTGGAAAAATGGCAGAATAACCACTTGTAACAATAGTATCTCCAATAACCAAATCTAGGTGATTAGGTATTCCCGACAAAGTTGCAAAGCGGTAATCATCACCATCCCATCGAACAGAACCAAAAAATTCATTTTTTTTAATTTTTGCACTAATCCCTATCCTATCATTTAAAATAGATACAACAAGTGAATATCTTTTTGAAGTGGCTACAATTACCCCAACCACTCCTTTAGGGCTAATTACCCCAAAGTCTTTTTCAACCCCATCTAATTCACCTTTATCGAGTGTAACAAAGTTTTTACTTTTCGAAACAGTGTTTTTAATTACTCTGGCTTTCAGGTATTCGTATCGATAAGCACCTGAAGTATCCGGTTTAAACTTTAAGGTTTTACGTTGAGTGCTTTTTAAGGCTTCCAGTTTGTTTTTTAACTTTAGATTTTCACTTCTCAACTCTTCATTTTCTTTATCAAGCGAAAAGTAGGCAGTCCAGTTATTAATTTTTTTATTAATAGAACCCGTAACTGCATTTGCCGAAGTAAAAAAGGCGTTTTTTTTCTCAACATCTGAAGAGATGACCATAATTAATGCAATTCCCTCAAGGAGAACAAAAAGAAGAAAAAAATGATAACGTAAAATTACATTTATTAAGGTCTTCATTTATTTTAAATGCTAAAATAATAATCCCGAATGATTCGGGATTAACTATTTTTTAATTCATTTTTTCTATTTCATCAAGAAATGGAACTTATCAACGTTTTTCAGTGCAATTCCTGTTCCGCGGGCAACTGCATGCAAAGGATCTTCAGCAATATGTACAGGTATGTTGGTTTTTTCTGCCAGCCTGACATCTAAACCTCGTAATAAAGCCCCACCTCCTGCTAAATAAATACCTTTTCTATAAATATCTGCATAAAGCTCTGGTGGTGTTTCTTCTAACACTCCAAGTATAGCGGTTTCAATTTTTGCCAACGATTTGTCAAGGCAATGTGCAATTTCTTGGTAAGAAACCGGTATTTCTACTGGCAAAGCGGTCATTTGGTGTGGCCCCCGAACCATAAAGTCAACCGGAGGATCTTCAAGGTCAGGCAGAGCTGAACCAGCATTAATTTTGATGGCTTCAGCGGTACGTTCACCTACTTTAATATTGTGCTGATGACGCATATATTCCTGTATTTCATGAGTAAAATCGTCACCCGCAGTTCTAATTGATTTATTAGAAACGATACCTCCCAAAGAAATTACTGCAATCTCGGTAGTACCACCACCTATGTCAATAACCATGCTGCCGTCTGGTGCCTGAACATCCAGACCAATACCTAAAGCAGCAGCCATTGGTTCATGAATCAGGAATACATCCCTTGCACCTGCATGTTCAGCTGAGTCACGCACTGCACGGATTTCAACCTCGGTACTTCCCGAAGGGATACAAATAACCATTCTAAGAGAAGTGGTAAACAAGTGATTTTTAGAACTTGCCATTTTTATCATCTCCCTAATCATCATTTCCGCAGCATTAAAGTCGGCTATTACACCGTCTCTTAACGGACGTATGGTTTTTATATGCTCATGGGTTTTGCCCTGCATTTGCCTTGCCTTTGCACCAATAGCAATTAGTTTGTTGGTATTATTGTCAATTGCTACAATTGAAGGCTCATCAACTACAATTTTATCATTCTGTATGATGATAGTATTGGCCGTTCCAAGGTCAATAGCAATTTCTTGTGAAAAAAATGAAAATATTCCCATGTTATGTCTAGTTCAAATCTGTTCTCTTAGTGTTTAAAATGTCTTCTTCCGGTAAAGACCATTGCAATACCAAATTCGTTGCAAGCTGCAATAACCTCATCATCTCTAATGCTTCCTCCAGGTTCCACAATATATTTCACGCCATATTCATTGGCCACCTCAACACTATCCCTGAATGGGAAAAAGGCGTCTGAAATTAACACTGCATCCTCTATTTTTACAGCTTTCTTTTGCTTAAAACGAGGAATAGTAAGCCATCGCAAGCTATCTAATCTATTTGGTTGTCCCATTCCTGCTCCGGTTAACCAATAAGAACCATCTTCATTTTGAGAAACAAGCGCGATAGAATTGCTTTTTAAATGCTTACAAACTTGTGTTCCAAATTTAGATAAATCCAATTGCTTTTCTGTAAAAGTTTTTTCTGTAACTGGCTTATATTCAGCATCCATCCCTTCATCTTCATCCTGAACTAACATTGCCCCATTCACAGAACGATAAAGCTTTTCTCCTGTTTTTTCAGGTTTTATAGGTGTTTCAAGCAAACGCAGGTTTTTCTTTTTTGCAAGTATTTCTTTTGCCTCATTGCTAAACGAAGGAGCAATAATAATTTCAATAAACTTTTTTGCAAACCATTCAGCTACTTCACCTGTTACTTCTTCAGTAAATGCAATAATCCCGCCAAAAGCTGATACGGGATCACCCTCCCAGGCCAGTTCAAGCGATTTCATGATAGAATTTGAAACTGCTATTCCACAAGGATTTAAATGTTTAATAACTGCTACCCCAACTTTATTTTCAATTCCTGAAACTGCATGGTAGGCATCACTAACTGCTTTCCAGGCAGCATCAGCATCAAGCATGTTGTTGTAGGATAGAGCCTTACCTTGCAAAACATTGGCACCAGCTAAGGTAGTGCCTGTTTTCACATTATTAAAAGTGTAGATGGCTGCATTTTGGTGTGGATTTTCGCCATAACGGAGCACCTGACCACCGATTAACGAAATTCGTTCGTCATTAGTCTCACTATTTTGTGCAAAATAACCAAAAATGGCGCTATCATAATTCGAAGATGTTGCAAACGCTTCAAGTGCAAAATTTCTTCTTTGCTCTATTGAAATCTCTCCTTTTTGGTTTTGGAGCAATTCCAAAAGATAAGTATATTGTTTTTTGGTCGAAATAATCGTTACATCTTTAAAATTCTTTGCAGCTGCTCTAATTAAAGAAATCCCGCCAATATCAATTTTTTCAATAATATCCTGTTCTTCTGCATCCGATTTAACTGTTTCTTCGAAAGGATACAAATCCACAATTACCAAATCAATTTCAGGAATTTCGTATTCGCCAAGTTGTTTTAAATCATTACTTTCTTCACGCCGTGCTAAAATTCCGCCAAAAACTTTTGGATGAAGCGTTTTCACCCTACCTCCCAGGATTGAGGGATAAGAAGTCAGATTTTCAACAGCCTGTACTTCAACACCTTGTTTTTCAATAAAAGCCTGCGTCCCCCCCGTTGAATAAATTTTCACACCCAACTTATTCAGTTCCTGCACAATACCTTCGAGATTATCTTTATAGTAAACTGAAATGAGGGCTGATTTAATTTTTTTCAAATCATTCATTTTCAATTGATTTAATTCACCAGACAAAAGTATTAAAATATGTTACATAATTCAATTTTAATTTACATTAAAGTAAGTTTTTTACCCACAACTTTATCAACAGCAAAGCCAGTATTTTATCATAAAACTTTTATCTTTTTAGGGGAATTTAAGAATCCCTGATTATCTTTGTTCAAAATCAAAACTCCAATTGTGAAATGATTATATTTTACCTCCTTAAGGAAAGTTTCATTTTTGCTATTAATTCGCTCGTTACAAATAAGTTAAGGACATTTCTATCACTATTAATGATCACTATTGGTGTTTTCATAATCATTTTTGTATTTACTGTAATCGATTCGCTGGAACTTAGTATTAGAACAAGCATTTCAAAGTTAGGAGACAATGTGGTTTATGTACAAAAGTGGCCATGGACTGAGGATGATACAGGAGAATATAAATGGTGGGATTATTTAAGCAGACCAGTGACTAAAATAAATGAAAGCAAGGAGATAATGAAAAGGTCTATCTTAGCACAGGCTGCTACTTTTCAAATTTCATCTCAGGGAAAAACTGTACAGTATAAAGATAATTATTCAAACGACATTTCACTTATAGCAGCAGAACACAACTATGAAGAGATTCGAAGTTTTGAGATTGAAAGAGGAAGATATTTCTCCATGTTTGAAAGTCATAATGGGAAAAACAAAGCTATACTTGGAAATGAAGTAGCTAAGAAACTCTTTTTAAATGAAACACCAATAGGCAAAGCCATAAAAATTGAAGGACAAAAACTTATAGTAATTGGGGTTTTTAAGAAAGAAGGTTCCGATATGTTCGGAATGTCAGTTGACAATCAAATCTTAATTCCTATCAATTTCATGAAAACAATTGTAAATATAAAAAGTGAGCGATTGGATCCACTTGTTATGATAAAAGCAAGAGATGGCGTTTCAACTGATGAACTAATAGAGGAGCTAACCGGAATAATGCGTTCAATTAGAAGATTAAAACCTAAAGAAGAAAACAATTTTTCACTTAATAGAACAAGCTTGATCTCAAAAAACTTAGATGATTTCTTTTCAGTTCTTGACAAAGCTGGTTGGATAATTGGGGGTTTTTCTATTCTTGTTGGAGGTTTTGGTATTGCAAATATAATGTTTGTTTCGGTTAGAGAGCAAACCAAATTAATTGGTATTCAAAAAGCTTTAGGGGCAAAAAACCATTTTATTTTACTTCAGTTTTTGTATGAATCAATAGTTCTAACCCTGATTGGTGGACTTATTGGACTTCTGCTGGATTTCCTTCTATCAATTATAATTACAGCAGCAACAGAAATGCAATTTGTAATGAGCATGTGGAATGTTGCACTTGGGCTAATTATTTCTATCACCATTGGAATAGTTGCAGGAATTATACCTGCATACACAGCTGCTAAATTAAACCCTGTAGAAGCAATTGCATCTACTTAGTTAAAATGTGTAAAAGCATAACGCGCAATACTTAAATATATTAAAAGCCCTGTAATATCATTTACGGTGGTAATAAAAGGCCCTGTTGCCAGAGCAGGATCTATTTTAAAACGATTAAGTGCTAAAGGAACGAAAGTTCCAAATATTGAAGCAAAAACAATGACTATAAAAAGGGCTGTGCTTGTGGATATTGTCAAGGCAAAAGAATCCAGAAAAATCAGATTAATCACAAATAACAAACTGGCACAAATAATACCATTAAGCATAGCCACAGAAAACTCTTTGACAAGGCGCTTAACTACACTGTCGAGACCTGTTGACTGACTGGCAAGTGCCTGTACAACAATGGAAGAAGATTGTACACCAACATTCCCCCCCATAGCAGCAATCAAAGGTAAAAAGAATGCTATTGCAGCATTTGCGGCCATATCGCCCTCAAAAAACTCAATTACCCTGGCACCAAAAACCCCACCAAAAAGACCAATTACCAACCATGGTAACCTTGCACGGGTTAGCACCCAAATCTTGTCGGAAGGCTCAACATCTTCAATCAAACCAGATGCCAGCTGGTAATCACGTTCAGCCTCTTCCTGCATCACATCCACCACATCATCAATGGTTATTCGTCCCATAAGTCGGCCAATACTGTCGATAACAGGAAGAGCCACTAAATCATATTTTCTGGAAATTACGGCCACTTCTTCGGCCTTGGTATCAGCCTTAACCGATATAATATCTGTATTACATATCTCCGAAACAAGCATTTTGCCGGAAGAAATAATCAATTTTTTTAAAGGAAGAATACCTTTTAAAACATTATCATCATCCACCACATATACTACGTATATTTCATCAATCTCCCCTGCCAGTTTTCTAATTTCAGTAATGCACTTTTCAATATCCCATTTTTCATTAACGGCAATCATTTCTTTTGCCATCAAACCACCGGCAGTATCCTCGTCATAATTTAGCAGATCAACGATATCGCCCGCCTGCCCCAGGTCACCTAAATGCGAGAGTACCTCATCTCTTCTTTCATCAGGGAGATCGGCAATCACATCGGCAGCATCATCAGAGTCCATGTGATCGATAAACTGCCTGGCGATTATATCACTTGGTAAAACCTTCAAAAACCTTTCCCGGTCATCATCTTCAAGCTCGGCCAATACGTCGGCTGCAAGTTCCCCTTCAAGCAACAAGTAGAGAAACTTCGCTTCGTCAATGTTTAAATCATCGTAAATTTCAGCAATATCGGCAGCATGCAAATCCCCAATTAGTTCAAGAGCCTTCACCTCATCCTGATTTTCAACCACTTGCCTCAACTCATCTATATATTCTCTGGTTATCTTAAACTGCATACTCGCTTCAGCTTTTGATGATTAAATTTAAGTTTTACCAACCACTATTTTTAATAAACCTGTCAAAAATCAAATAGGCTTTTGCCGATATTTTAACATCAGGTTGTTTCATTAATTCCTTCAATTGAACTTTATCCATTAAAAAGCACTCAATATCTTCGGTTGACTCCGTTCCAAGTGTGTTCATTTCCCCTTGGGCCCTACAAAAAACAATCGAGGCAACTTCGTTGGTCATACCGGCAGAATTGTATAAATAAGGTGTGACTTCCTGAACAGAAACCATTTCGAGATTTGTTTCCTCTTTTAATTCTCTTTTTGCAGTTTCTTCGGGTAATTCGTCCCCATCAACCAGTCCGGCTGGTATCCCCCACTCATAGCCACCTATTGGCACACGAAATTCTTTGGTCACAACCAGTTTGGCACCTAAAATGGCAGCTACTACAACCGTTTTCCCACTGTTGTATCGCTCTGCTGAATACCAAATATCTTCGTCATTATCTTTATTTAAAAAAGTTGTTCCTACAAAGTTTAAATAAGGCGTTTTTTGTATAATATTTTTCTTTATAATTTTCACTGTTCCTTAATTTCAGTTTCAACTTGTCTGGTTAACTCAATAAAATCAAAAACACTCAGCTCTTCAGGTCGTTTAGTAAGATATTCTGATTCAAATTCACTACCAACCCCAAAACTTTTCAGGGTATTTCTGATCATTTTTCTACGTTGGTTAAACGTTTGCTTAACCACCTTGAAAAATAACTTTTCATTGCAATCTAATTTGTCAACATCATTTCTGGTAAGCCTAATAACAGCAGAATTAACCTTTGGAGGCGGATTAAATTTCTCTGGACCTAATGTAAATACATATTCCGTTTTGTAATAAGCTTGTACAAAAACACTAATTATACCATAAATTTTACTTCCCGGAGCCGCAACTACTCTGTCTGCCACTTCTTTTTGAAACATCCCAACCAGTTCAAGCACTCTATCCTTGTGCTCAAGCATTTTAAATAATATCTGACTAGAAATATTATAGGGAAAATTACCAATTATAGCCAAATTTCCTTTAAAGTTAACATCCAAATCAACCTTTAAAAAGTCACTGTCTATTATTCGCCCTTTAATTTCAGGAAAATTCTGCTCCAAATAACTAATAGCCTCCTCATCAATTTCAACAAAAGAACTTTTATAAGGCCTTCGCAGAATATATTCTGTTAAAACCCCCATTCCCGGGCCCAGCTCAATAACATGGTCAATGCCATCTGCTTTTAATGCCTCTACAATTTTTTCAGCTATCCCTTTATCGTTTAAAAAGTGTTGTCCAAACTTCTTTTTTGCCCTTACTTTACCCACATCATTTATTTAACATAAATCCTAAATAGTTGTATATTTGCGCCATGCAAATTTCATTGGTGCCAAAATTATAAATACTTTTAAATTAATGGGTTAAGAAAACCTAATATTTTCGAGCATCTGTTTAATTATCAAAAGAAACTAAACACTATAAAAAGCTATATATAACTAATTATCAGAACCTAACAACAAACCCAAGAATGAAAGATAAGCTGTTTACCTTACTCCGATTTTTTGTTTTTTTAAGCATTGGACTGTTACTTTTTTGGCTCGTTTACCGCGATCAACCAATGGATGAAATAATAGATGCATTAAAAAAAGCAGATTATTTTTGGATTGGTATTGCGCTGGTTCTTTCATTGTTTAGCCATATTAGCAGGGCGCTTCGTTGGAATATTTTGATCAACTCACTAGAGTACTATCCAAAAGCTATAAACACTTTTTTTGCTGTAATGATAATGTATCTTTCAAACACTGCTATTCCTCGCTCTGGCGAAATAGCCAGATGTGGTATAATAAAAAGGTACGAAGATGTTCCATTTAGTAAGTTATTGGGCACAGTTGTGGTAGAAAGAGCAATCGATTTTGTGGTGCTATTCATCCTGCTTTTTATTGTTCTGATTACCCAATTTCCGGTTATTCTTCAATTTATTGAAAACAACCCTACTGTAGGCGATAAATTTGCCTTTTTAGGCGAAACCACAAACCTAATCATCATCGGTATTTTCTCTTTAATGTTCATAGTTGCACTTTTCCTGCTCAGAAATAAAATGAAAAACACCATCTTTTATCTTAAAGCAAAAGAATTGTTGAAAAACTTCTGGGAAGGAATAAAAACGGTAAAAAAACTCGAAAGAAAATGGCTATTCATTGCCCATTCGTTATTTATTTGGATAATGTATTTTATTATGATTTATGTTACCTTTTGGTCTTTTGAATTTACCAGCCACCTTTCGTTACTAACAGGCCTTACTATTTTTGTAATGGCAAGTTTTGGTATGGTTGCCCCATCACCAGGAGGGATAGGAACATGGCATTTTATGGTTATTGAAACACTTGTTATATACGGAGTGGAGCGAACCCCGGATGCCAATGCTTTTGCATTTGCTGCCCACGGAACCATGACCTTAATGCTGGTTATTGTTGGATTGGTTTCATTAGCTTTAATTCCAGTAGTAAACAAAAAAAGGAGAAAATTTGTTGAGAAGGAAGCATAAAACAAACTCATTATTATTTGTTTTTAAAACTTTAGTTATAGCTGCAGCTTATTATTACATTTATTATCGAATTACCAATTCCGTTAACCAGGATCATTCCATTAGTTTTACTTCAATTACTCCAAAACAGTCACTCTGTATTTTTCTGGCCCTGGTATTGGTAGTTCCCAACTGGCTAATGGAAGCAATAAAATGGAAAAAACTCCTTTCAGTTGTACACAAAACACCATTTTTAAAATCCGTTAAATCTGTTGTTGTAGGTATCACCTGTTCCATCTTTACACCTTACAGGCTTGGTGAATATTTTGGAAGACCAATTATTTTACCAAAAGAAAAAAGAGCTCAGGGAATATTAGCAAATATGATAGGAAGTATTAGTCAAAACATTGTAACTTATGGTTTAGGAATGGTTGGAACTATCCTATTAACAGTCTCTGAAAAAACAGTGTTAACTACTGAATATCAAAAATTTGCACCAGCCATCTTAATCGCAATTATTATCTTTCTTCTGTTATTCTATTTTAATCCATCCTTGTTCCTCAACTTATTTGCAAAAACGAATATTTTCAAAAAAAACAGAGATAAACTCAGTTTTATTAGTCGTTATACAAAAAAAGAATTGCTTTTTGTGTTGCTTATTGGCTTTGCTCGATATTTTACTTTTTTCTTACAATATTATCTGTTATTGCTTGCTTTTGATATTCAAATACACATTTTGGAAGCTTTTACAGCCATAAGCCTTAGTTATGTCTTTCTTTTTAGCATCCCTGGAATACCCATTGCTGATATTGGTATACGCGGCTCTCTTGCCCTTTTTTTTCTGGGGTTATATTCAACAAATGAAATTGGAATAGTAGCGGCATCAAGTTTATTATGGGTTCTCAACCTCGCTATTCCTGCTATTATTGGTTCTGTTTTTTTAATCCACCATAAAAAAAAGGTTAAATGATAACCTGTTGTTTACTTCGAGAATTATTTTCTTACATTTGTTTTAATTTTTTAAAAAATAACTAAAATCAAAATGATGAAAAACTTATTATTGCTTGCATTATTTGCAATGTTTATTATTTCTTGTGGTTCAAATGAATCAACGGAAAACACCACTGATGAGAACACCACTGATGAAACAACTGTTGAAGAAAACATAAACGACACCAAAAAGTATGATATAGAATCAGGCTATATTAAATACAAAATGTCAATGATGGGAATTGAAACCAGCATAACCCAGTACTTTAAGGAGTATGGAAAAACTGAAAAAACCATTACAGAAATGGAAATGATGGGTAAAAAAATGAAAACCTCCAGTTTGAAAAAAGATGGTTACATTTATGGCTATACTGCCGAGCAGAAGCAAGGTACAAAAATGAAACTGGATAAAACCGGGGTTGCAGAAGGTGAAATGGCTAAGCTGGATGAAAAGTCGATTTTGGCACAGGGAGGTAAAAAAGTTGCTGGCGAAGAAATTTTAGGTAAAAAATGTGATGTTTATGAAATAAATACAGATACCGAAACATCGAAAATTTGGATATGGAAAAGCCTGGTATTAAAAATGACGGCTTCACAAAATGGCATGGAAGGAGCTATGACTATGGAGGCAACTGAAATAAAAGAAACTTCTGACTTCCCTGCAGGTACTTTTGATGTTCCGGAAGGTATTGAGTTTGTAGAGCCAAACATGGAGGCTGATTTTGACGAAGAAGGTGCAAAAGGGTAATAAAACTCTAAAAGCTATGCTACAAAGGTAACAATGGCATACTTTATTGTCATAACAATAATTACTCTGGCTTATTCAACTATTATACTATCATTTTTAGTTGGGTGGCTCAGACAAAAAAAATACAAGAAGGGTCAATTTGATCCTTCTTTGCTTTATGCAAGTATAGTAATAGCTGCAAAAAACGAAGAAAAGAATATTCCCGGACTTTTACAGTCATTAAAAAACCAAACAATCGATCCGAAACAAATTGAAATCATAATTGTTAACGATCATTCAGATGATAAAACCTGGGAGCTACTAAAAAAACACAAACTCCCGAACCTAAGGCTATATAACCTTCCTAAAGGAACACATGGAAAAAAAGAAGCCTTGCAATACGGTATTGGTAATTCAAAAGGGGATTTAATTATTACTACCGATGCTGATTGCACCCACCACAAACAATGGCTCGAAACACTCATTAGCTTTTATCTTAAACACAAGCCCAAGCTAATTATTGCACCTGTTTTAATGGAAGGAGGTGGCTTTTTTGGACAAATTCAGGCACTGGATTTTTTTTCGCTTGTTGCATCAGGTGGAGGAGCAAGTGGAATAGGAAAACCAATCATGTGCAACGGGGCAAACCTTGCTTTTGAAAAAGAAGTTTTTGAAGAATTCACAGATCCTCATAACAAATCATTTTCCTCTGGCGATGATGTTTTTCTTTTGTTAAATATTAAGAAAAAGTATCCTCAAAAACTCAGGTTTTTAAAGTCAAAAAAAGTGCTGGTTTATACTAAAACTGAAAAAACATTTATTCAGTTTATACAACAGCGAAAAAGATGGGCATCAAAAAGCACAGGGTATAAGGATATAGATATCCTAACAACCTCATTTGCAGTATTTTTTGTTAATCTGACACTTGCAATTAATCTAATTGTTTGTGTATTTTTTCCTGGCTTAATTTTTCTTTTTCTAGTACAGTTGTTCTTAAAATCACTAATAGACTATAGTTTCCTTTATACAAGCTTAAGTTTTTTTAATAAAACAAAATTGTTGTGGTATTTTATACCTACTCAACTTGCAAATATCATTCTGGTTCCGTTTATTGCTTTAGCAGGAATATTAACATCCGTAAAGTGGAAAATGCCGTAAAGGAATTTATAATTTCAGAAACGCTTCTTCTTTCGAAAGGTCTATTTCAAAAAGGTTGGTAAAACCTGAAAATTTAAAAACATCTTTAATATTTTTCTGAAGATTACACAAAACCAGTTTTTTGCCAGCAGTTTTCAGCTTTTTCAAGCTCATAATCATCACCCTAAGCCCGGAACTGTTAATAAAGTCAAGTTGTTTGCAATCAACCAAAACACTTAAATCTGGCTGGTCTGTTATTTGATTAAAGAATGATTCTGCTTTAGCGTTATTTAAAGCATCCAGTCTTCCAACTATTTCAACCACATGTCCCTTCTCAGTTTTTTCGTGCTTAATTTCCATTCTCTAAACTTTTTATTAAAGTGATAATGTTTTTATTATTGCTCCTACGGTAACTAAAATTATCAGTAAATTTTTTCACCAAATGAATTCCCAATCCACCAATATTTCTTTCCTCAAGTGGCTTGCCAATATCCTCTGGTTCAGGTAATTCAAGGGGATTAAATTCAGGAGCTCCGTCTTTAACCTGAATACGTAAATCATGTTTATCAAGCGTAAAACGAATAGTTATGGGGTATTCCTCTTTCCCATTGTAACCATGTTGAATAATATTGGTCACAATTTCTTCCAAAGCAAGGTTCATACTAAACTCAACGTCTTTATTAATTTCCCATTCTTTGCACATTTTACCTAGCTGCACGGTCATGATTTCAATCCCGCTTAGCCTGCTCTTTATGTTTATTATATGATTTCTCATTTTGCAATTTATTTATTCCCATTGTATGTAATTGCTAAGATAGTAATATCATCAGATTGTTCCGCATCAAGAGCAAAATTTTTGATTTCTTGCTGTATTTGCTGGACGAGTTGCCTATTATTCAATTCATCGCCACTAACAATCGTTGTCAATAAACGCTCTTCAGAAAAAACTTCTCCTTCCGGATTAAAAGCTTCGGTAATGCCATCGGTGTATAAAATTAATCGTTCACCAGCCTTCAATTGTCTTTTTCCCGACTTAAATTCAAAATTATCAAGTACTCCCAAGGCAATATTCTGATTCAGCTCAATAAAACTATAGCCTTCCTTCTTATTTCCAATAACCGGGGGATTATGCCCCGCATTAACCATTCTTAATTCACCCGTTTTTAAATTAATTACTCCGCAAAATAAAGTAGCAAACATTGAAGTATCATTGTTCCGGGTTAACGCATTGTTTACGTTAAAAACCACTTCTTCAATAGCATATCCTCTTTGTGCTTCGGCCTGGAGCAATGTTTTTGCAATTACCATAAACAAGGCCGAAGGCACTCCTTTGCCCGAAACATCTGAAATGACAATGCAAAAATTATCCTCATCAATAAAAAAGAAGTCATAAAAATCACCAGCAACTTCTTTAGCAGGCTCCATCACTGCAAATATTTCAAACTCATCCCTAGTTGGAAAAGCAGGAAAAACGTGAGGCAACATGCGTTTTTGGATATCTTTTCCTACCTCCAGTTCACCTTGTATTCGTTCTTTTGCTGCTGTTGTTTTCTGAAGATTTTCAATGTACTGATTTAAATCAGTTGACATTTTATTAAAAGCCCTCGCTAAATCCCCCACCTCATCAGTTCTTTTCAGCTCTATACGATAGGTCAAATCTCCTTTGGCGACCTTTTCTACTCCGTCACTCAAACTCTGTAATGGCCTCATTAAAAAGGCAGTAACCCTATTGATAACAACCACCGTTATTAACAATAATATACTCATCATTACTATCAATCTGTATTGCAAATCGTAAATAGCTTCTTCAGTTTTCTGCATTGAAAACCCTATTCGGAAAGTTCCCCATAACTTCCCCTTAACATATACCGGCGATGATATTCTCCACATTTCTTCACCGGTATCTCGGTGATAAACATTTAATAAATAAGCCTCTTCAAAATCCTTACTGGCCAAAGGATCATAATAAATCCTTTTTGAGCGACTTTTTTCATTGTCTACAACAAAATCGCCGGTCAAGGGTTCATTATAAATGGTATTATGGGTTGGTGTATATCCATTTCTATCGCACAAAACTGCAAAAACAACTTGTGGATCTTTAAAAAACTCGTCTTGTATTGCGGCAATTAGGGTATCCAGATAAAGGTCTAAACCAGTTAAGTAATTGTATTTTTGAATGTTATTTAGCTCCTCTAGTGACAACCTGCCATAAGCATCCAATATTTCTCTTTTTATTGGTATTGCTACAAGGGTATCATTAAAAAGTTGCTGAAGGGAAAATATTTTATTTTCAACAACATTATCAAGTATTTCACTCATTATTTTTGCACCAGTTTGCGAAGAGGCAATACCTTTTTTTAAAATGGTGTCCTTCAACTGGTTCGATCGGTCTCTAACAAAATAAACAGTGAAAAGGGTAACAATACTTCCCAGGATAACAATTAAGGCAAAAGATATTCTTACGGAAAGTTTTTTAAACATCAATTTTTCGGATTTCAAAAGCAGCTGGGTTTAATTTCCCATTTCAGAGATAAACTTAATTCGCATTAATCTTATGTCATTTTCCCCATATTCATCTTCGCCAAGCTCCTCTAATGCTTCTTCAATCGATTCGCTTTCTGCTTCTCTAAAATAATCATAAATTTCTTCCTGATGATCTTCATCCAGCACCTCATCAATATAATAATCAAGGTTTAGTTTGGTACCTGAATTAACAATTGCTTCTATCTCAGTAAGCAGGTCGCTCATATCCAAACCTTTAGCATCCGCAATATCATCAAGTGATATTTTGCGATCAATACTTTGGATATAATATACTTTGTTTACCGATTTATTTACAACCGATTTAACAACCATATCCTGAGGCCTGTCAATTTCGTTTTCCTGAACATAACGACTAATTAATTCAATAAAGTCTTTGCCATAACGCCTGGCTTTTCCAGTCCCAACTCCAACAATTTGATTCAGTTCGTCCATTTTTACAGGGTACTGAACCGACATATCTTCTAAAGAGGGATCTTGAAAAATAACAAATGGAGGAACACTTTTTTTCTTCGAAATTTTCTTTCTTAAATCTTTAAGCATTTGAAAAAGTACAGGGTCTGCAGAACCTGTTCCTCCTCCCGAAGAAGCAGCTTCGTCACTTTCTATTTGGTCATAATCATGATCTTTAGCAAGTTTTACAGAATAAGGGTTTTGTAGAAAGTCTTTACCAGCATCAGTATTTTTTAACAACCCGTAGTTTTCTATATCTTTCTCAATAAGGTGCATAATTAAACCTTGCCGTATAACCGCGTTCCAAAACTTTTCATCATGCTCTTTTCCAATTCCAAAAAAATCACTTTTATCGTGTTTATAAGATTTTATTGCAGCATTTACCTTGCCGGCAATTAAGTTTGAAATATGATCGGCCTTAAAATTCTCTTTTACTTTTTCAATCGCTTTTAATACTGTAACTATATGATCTTTGCCTTCGAACTGTTCTTTAGGGTTTAAGCAATTGTCACAATTGTTACATGGCTTTTCCAGAATTTCACCAAAATAATTTAACAATTGCTTAGGGCGACAAACTGATGATTCAGCATACGAAACAGTTTCAAGAAGAAGCTGTTTACCAATTTCCTGTTCAGCAATTGGTTTACCTTGCATAAATTTTTCAAGTTTCTGAATATCCTTGTAACTGTAAAAAGCAATACATTTCCCCTCACCTCCATCGCGGCCAGCCCTTCCAGTTTCCTGGTAATAGCCTTCGAGACTTTTAGGAATATCGTAATGAATAACAAAGCGTACATCGGGTTTATCTATCCCCATTCCAAAAGCAATAGTAGCCACAATCACGTCTACTTCTTCCATCAAAAACTTATCCTGATTGCCCGATCGCGTAGCACTGTCCATTCCTGCATGATAAGGAAGGGCTTTTATATCATTAATCAAAAGGGTTTCAGCCAATTCTTCAACCTTTTTTCTACTCAGGCAATAAATAATTCCAGATTTCCCCTGGTTTTCTTTAATAAACTTAATAATCTCCTTCTCTGGTTTTATTTTAGGCCTTACTTCGTAATAAAGGTTTGATCTGAAAAACGAAGATTTGTAAACATTCGCATCCAGCATACCTAGATTTTTTTGTATGTCATGCTGAACTTTCGGTGTTGCAGTTGCAGTGAGGGCAATTAATGGCGAAGTACCAATTTCCTCAATAATTGGCCTTATTTTTCTATATTCCGGCCTAAAATCATGGCCCCATTCCGAAATACAATGTGCTTCATCAACGGCATAAAATGAGATCTCTACTTTACTAAGAAATTCAATGTTTTCTTCTTTTGTAAGTGACTCAGGGGCAACATATAACAATTTTGTCTTTCCTGATACAATATCCTCTTTAACCTGAATAATTTGCCCTTTGGTTAAAGATGAATTTAAAAAGTGGGCAATTCCATCCTCTTCTCCAAAGCTCCGCATAGCATCAACCTGATTTTTCATTAATGCAATCAGTGGAGAAATTACAATAGCAGTTCCCTCCATTATCAAAGCAGGAAGTTGGTAAATTAACGACTTACCACCTCCAGTTGGCATTAGCACAAAAGAATCATTTCCTTTAAGTACATTTCCAATGGCTCGTTCCTGTTCCCCCTTAAAACTATCAAAGCCAAAATACTTCCTTAAATAAAATTGCAAATCAATTTCTGCCTCTTTCACTTTTGTTACTGTTTTATGATACTATACTCCTTCCTGTTTTAGCTTTTTTACTTGAAGGACTGCGAAGATAATAAATTGAAGTCAAAAAAACGAGTTTGTAGCCTTTGTTTAAAAAGCCTTTTCATTTTTTTAACAATTGCAACATTCCCTGTATACTTCCCTTTTATTAAACCTATCTACAAGCAAAGCCTCACCTACAAAAGAATAAAACTATTCAAATAAATACATCAATTTGAAATTATTAACTATATATTTGTAGGCTATTCTTTTAAAATAAAAATAAGCAAAATTTTTGTTAAGAACAAAAGTTAAAACATATATAACAAGCAGTATTCCTTTAATTAAGGTAGTTTTATCAAATTACTATTTATTAAAATATGAGTGACGAGAATGGGAAAAATCAAGCCGAAATGGGGTTTCTTGATCATCTTGAAGTTTTAAGGTGGCACTTAATCCGTTCTTTTGCAGCTATTATTATTCTAGCCATAGTTGCATTTGTTTTTAGAGGGATTATTTTTGATACAATTATTCTTGCCCCAAAAACAAGTGAGTTTTTCACAAATGTAATGTTGTGTAAGTTTGGTAATTATATTGGGGTTGAAACACTCTGCATCAATGCCAAACCATTTCAAATCATCAATATAAAAATGGCAGGACAGTTTTCAACTCATATAATGGTATCACTCGTTGCTGGCTTTATAATTGCCTTTCCTTATGTGTTTTGGGAACTTTGGAGCTTTATTAAGCCTGCGCTTCACCACAACGAAAAGAAACATGCACGTGGCGCTGTATTTTTTAGTTCCATACTTTTCATGCTTGGAGTTCTTTTTGGCTATTATTTAATTGTACCACTTTCAGTTCATTTTTTAGGTGGCTATAATGTCAGTGAACAGGTACTTAACCAAATAAACCTAGGCTCTTATATCTCTACTGTTACATCAGTTGTTTTGGCTGCTGGTGTTATATTTGAACTACCGATTATTATCTATTTTTTAAGCAAAGCAGGACTAGTTACTCCAGCATTCTTAAAGAAATATAGGAAACATTCTCTTGTAATAATTCTTATTTTATCAGCAATCATTACGCCGCCAGATATTTTTAGTCAGATACTTGTTGCTCTTCCTCTTTTAGTTTTATACGAGGCCGGAATTTCAATCTCTAAGAAAATTACAGCCAAAGATGAAAGTTTAATGGTATAATAATTTAGTAAAAAATCGCGTTAAATAATCATTTCTGATAGTGAATATACGATTTCGAAAATACCTGCTCTTTACCGTATTACTTTGTATAGTTTTTATAGGGGGGACGCAAAATCTTTTAAGCCAGAAAACTATTTTAAAAGGACGTATAACAGATGCATCCACCAGTGAAATATTGCCCTATGTTAATATCTCCTTTTTAAACACAAGCATTGGTACAATTACGGAAGATAACGGAACATTTTATCTTGAAACATCAATCAATAACGATAGTATTTTGGTTTCTTACGTTGGATATGAAAGCCAAACACTAAAAATTAAAAAGTTTAAAACCCAGGAGCTTGATATTAAGCTGGTCCCCACAGAAATGAACCTAAACGAAATTACTGTTTATGCTGGTGAAAACCCTGCCCATCCAATATTCAGAAACATCTTAAAAAACAAAAAGACCAATAACCCCGAAAAATTAGAGCATTTTAATTGCGAAGTATATAACAAGTTACAGGTTGATTTAAATAATGTTACCGAAAAATTCAAACAACGAAAAGCCTTTAAAAAGTTCCAGTTTGTATTTGAATTAGAAGATAGCTCTGAAGTGATGGGCAAAACCTACCTTCCTGTATTTTTAACCGAAAATTATTCGAATTATTATTACCAAAAAAGACCAAAACGTAAAAAAGAAATAACCGTTGCCAGTCGAATCTCTGGTATTGAAAACAAAAGCTATGTTGAATTCACAGGCCAAATGTATATTGATATTAATTTGTATGATAATTATGTCAATGTTTTTGGGCAACAGTTTGTCAGTCCCTTTTCAAATACCGGATTGTTAGTTTATAAATATTTTCTTGAAGACAGTGCTTATGTTGACAATAAATGGTGCTACAACATCACCTTTAAGCCACGTAGAAAGCAGGAAAAAACCTTTTTTGGCGAGTTTTGGGTAAATGACACAACATGGGCAATAAAAAAGGTAAATGCCAGAATTTCTGCTGATGCTAATATCAACTATGTTAAAGATTTAATTATTGATCAGGAATATACAGCATTTGGAGATACCATTTGGTTTAAAACCAAAGATGAAATGTTTGCAGATATAAATCTGGCCGATAAGGCCATTGGTTTTTTTGGCCGAAAACAGACCATCTACAAAAATCTTGATTTTACTGAACAGCCTGATGATTTTTTCTCATCCACCCAAATTGAAGAGGCAATTATTTCTGATACGGTCAAAGTAAATCAATTGGACCAATGGAACGAACTAAGGCCCGAGAAATTAACCGAAGAACAGGAGCAGATTTATGATATGGTCGATTCAGTAAAAAATGTCCCTCTTTTCAGGACAGTTACCGACATTATTTACCTGTTGGCGTATGGTTATTACGAATACAAATACTTTGAATTTGGCCCCTATTTTAAAACCTATAGTTTTAATCCTACAGAAGGTAGCCGTTTTAGGTTTGGAGGAAGAACTTCAAATAGTTTTAGTAAAAGAATCATGTTATATGGCCATCTGGCCTATGGAACCAAAGATGAAGAATTCAAATATGGTTTAGGCGCCTTGTACATGTTTAAAAAAGATCCCAGACTTGCACTAGACGTTTTTTACGAAAATGATTTGTACCTGCTTGGACAAAGTGTCAATGCTTTTTCAGAAGATAATATCCTGGCATCGGTTCTCTCTATCAGACCCAACAACAACCTTTTACCCTTAGAAAGATACAGCTTATCACTTGAAAAAGAATGGTTTACCGGATTTTCTAACGAAATCAAGTTGTTTCATGGGAGAGTTTTGCCATCAGATACCATACCATTTCAAAATTCATTGCAAAATCAAACCTGGGATGATTTAACAATCTCAGAAGTAACACTAAAAACAAGATTTGCATACAACGAAAAAGTAGTTCGTGGAGAATTTGAAAGGGTTAGCCTGGGTTCTGTTTACCCTATAATTGATCTTGAACTTACTGCTGGCCTCAAGGGTGTTTTAGAAAGTGATTTTGAATATTACCGGGTACGGTTAGACATTAGCGATCGGATTGATATAAAACCATTTGGTTACTTAAGATATAAAATTGGTGCTGGAAAAATATTTGGGCAGGTTCCTTTTCCTTTGCTGGTTTTGCATGAGGGCAACGAAACCTATGCAATGGACATACATGCCTACAACCTGATGAATTATTATGAATTTGCCAGCGATTTTTATCAAAGTGTATATCTTGAACACCATTTTCAGGGCTTATTTTTAAATAAAATACCCTTATTCAGAAAATTAAAATGGAGAGAGATTTTATACGCAAAACTGCTCAGGGGAACCATATCGGACGAAAACAAAGCGAAATGGGATTTTCCCGAAACACTTGGCGAACTTACAACGCCATATGTTGAAGCTGGCGTGGGAATTGAAAACATCTTTAAAATAATCAGAATCGATGCCATTTGGAGGTTATCAAACTTAAATAAACCAGAAATTCAGACTTTTGGACTAAGGGCGAAGTTTCAGTTAATCTTTTAATGACAATAATATAGTAAGATTGAGAGCATGAAGTTGGAAGTGAGAAAAAAGGAAACAACAATTATTACTTATAAACATTGTTTAGGTATAGGAAAGCAACACAACTATAAAAAATACGGAAATGAAGCTATACACAGAAAGTATTGAAAAAAAATATGGTAAACGTACCGTTGTAAAAGGAGTAAGTATAAATGTTAACCAGGGCGAAATTGTAGGGCTTCTGGGTCCAAATGGTGCAGGTAAAACAACCTCTTTTTATATGATAGTTGGTCTGATAAAACCCAATGCCGGTAAAGTTTTATTGGAAGGTGAAGACATCACAAAGCTGCCTATGTACAAAAGGGCACAAAAGGGAATTGGCTACCTTCCGCAAGAATCAAGTGTTTTTAGAAAACTAAGCATTGAAGACAATATCAAGTCGGTACTTGAAATGTCATCCATTACCAAACAAGAGCAGAATGAAAGGCTGGAAGCTGTTCTGGATGAGTTTGGCTTGCAAAAAATAAGAAAAAGCCTTGGTATTCAGCTTTCTGGTGGTGAAAGACGAAGAACTGAAATTGCAAGGGCACTAGCCATCAACCCTAAATTTATATTACTTGATGAGCCATTTGCAGGTGTTGACCCCATTGCAGTTGAAGATATTCAAAGAATTGTAGCAAAATTAAAGGAAAAGAACATCGGCATCCTGATTACGGACCATAATGTACATGAAACCCTATCGATTACTGACAGAGCCTATCTTTTATATGAAGGACGTATTCTTGAATCAGGAACTGCTGAAGACCTTGCTTCCAACCCCGAAGTACGTCAAAAATATTTAGGAGAAAAATTTGAGCTTAGGAGATAGCTCCCCAGAAATCTCTAAAAATAATGAAGTTCAATGCACAAAAAATTTTGAACCCTCAGTTTACTCTTAAATAAGAACTTTTCTTATGTAGCGAAGTGAGTAATTTTTTAATTTTGCAGTAACGAAGAAATTCGCATTTTTAAAGATTAACTTTAAAAGTCAGGACAAGGAATGGTAACCCTTCGGCTATTCCTTTTCCATTTCAGGTTTTGGTTGAACTCATAAATAATAGATATTTCATGTGCCCCACCGGTTGCACTTTGGTTAAGTTTTGATAAGGTATAATCGTAACTATAACCAAATTTAAGATCGTACACCTGAAAACCTACCAATACTATTACAGCATCAAGCGCCTGATAACCAGTTTGAGCAGCAAAACCCGGAATACCTCTAAACCACAAACCCAATGTAAATGGAGATTTGTGCCAATAAGCACCCAAGTCAATCTGGTCACTTTTATCCTGGTATTGATACAATAAACTAAAAGTTACACTTTCAGTTATTTCATGACTTCTGCGGCGGTTTCCTTTTATTGGAAGCATGGTTCCACCAAAAACAGTCAATTTCACTGGTACTCGGCTCTCACTGCCTGTTAACGATTGGTTTGGTCTAAGTAAATTAGACGCAGTAAAGCCTGCCCAATACCTATTATGATAGGCCAAAATCGAAGCATCTACATCTATATAACCAGTTTTATTTAATGCCGAATTATAGTCAATTGAGCTTGAAGAAACATTTCCTTCTTCATCCAATTGATCGCCAAAAATCAGCTCTGCCATGTCAATTCCCCTTTGTCCATATTTAAACTTAATCCCAGGGCGGGCATGCCATTTTCGGTTAATTTGCAAATCATAAGAATAAAGTAAGCCAATATCTGTTAAGTTAAGATTTCCAGTACCAGCAACATCTCTTACAATAGATAATCCAACACCACTTTTCATACGATGAAAATACTGGTCATAAGAAAAAGCATAAGTTGTGAAAGTTCCGGGAATATTAGGCCACTGATCTCGGTAGTTAAATACCACCCTGCTTCCGTCTATTAATCCTGAATAAGATGGACTTAAAACTAAAGGTGCGGCATAAAACTGGGAAAACTGAACTTTTTGCGCTGTAAGTTGCGAAAATGCAACAACAAGACAAAATATAAAAGTAATATTCCTTTTTTTCAAAACTTCCTCAATTAATTTTATTTCTTATATAAACGTGAACAAGCATAGATTAGTATAACAAAATTGATAAATAAAAATTAAAAGTTATAAAATAGCCGTTCTTAAAGAGTTCATTTATACTCAACCATTGCTGAATTTAGTAATTATGAAGTAAACATCAACTGCTATGTCTTCATTAAAAAGTCATTCGTCACTGGTCATTATTTTATTCATCTAATAACTAATGATGTAAATATTTTCAATCATAATTATAAATTGAATAAACAGCTTGGTATAAATATTTGAAATCCATTAAACTTAACTTAGCAAAATGGGTACCAAAATAAATAATTATTTTGAAATAAACCTAACTATTTTATCGATTGAGAAAAACCCCTTGCCTTATCTAAAAAAAAAGTGCAACAAATTGCTGCACTTTTTAAAAAATTTAATTCCAAAGTTATCTTAACAATGTACAATCTCCGGCATCTTTAAAGATGACACCATTCTTGTACTTACCTGTTACTTTCCAAACATATACATCCTGCGGGGAAAGCTTACCATTAACATAGCCATTCCAACCAAAATCAGGATGGTTACTTTCAAATATTTTTTCACCCCAGCGGTTAAAGATTTCAAGCTTATATTCATCAACTCCTCTATAAACTGGAAGGAATATATCATTTGAAACATCATTTTTTTCTCTCCAGCCATCTTTGCCTTCAAGGCTAGGTGTAAATGCATTCGGGAATCTGCAGAGGCCAGGTGGCTCAACAACTACAGGTTGATCTTTGGTAACAGTACCGAAACATTCATTTTCAGTATATGCTCTAAGTGTTATTCTGTAAATACCTTCTTCAGTATAATAATGCAATGGATTTGCTTCGTCAGTAACTGGGCTTCCATCTCCAAAGTCCCATTCATAAAAATCACCATATAAGGTTTGATTATAAAAATGAACCGCCTGGTTAGGTAACATAACACTATCTGGTTGAAAATTGAAATCAACTACCGGATTAGGATATACCACAATTGTATCTATCCTAATATTCTTAATCGTATCACCATTAAAGTCTATAACAGATAGGTAAGCAAAATAAGTACCAGCATCCTCAAATATCCTTATTGGGTTTTCTTCATCCGAAGTGCCTTCCGGCGTTTTATTAATATCGAAAAACTCCCAATAATAACCTGCAGCATAATCTACATTTGCACTTATAGTTCCTGACCATGGCTCACAACTGGTGTAAGGCCTTCCTCCTCTATCCTTAGGCACAGGTGGAAGAATCTTAATAGTTCGCCTTACTGTATCGTTACAACTGCTTGTAGAATTAACAGCTAGGGTAACTGTGTAGGTGCCCCATGTATCATAAGTATGTGGGAATCCTGTCTCCATTTGGTAATCAAGCCTTGATTGCCCATCACCAAAATTCCATTCATAAATTGAGTAACCATCATCGCTATAGTTATCAATGTTAATGGTTGCATCAGGATAAATCTGATTTTCAGGATACGCAACAAAGTCAATATTTGGAATACCAAAGGCTGTTATTTGCTGTACCATTGTATCTGAACAACCTGCATCACTAAAGGCAATCAAAGTGGTTGTATAAACCGAATCAGTATTATAAGCCACATATTCTTTAGAGAAAATATCCAAAGCAGTATGTATTGTATCCGATTCACCAAAGTTCCAGTAGTAGGAAGAACCTCCTGTACTGCTATTGGTGTATTCCACAGTCAAAGGAGAACAGCCCTCTGTAGCACTTGTCTCAAAGAAAGCAGTAGGAGGAAGATTATAAGTCACCGTTACAAGATCACTGTCTACACAACCTGTACTTTTTGTCACCGTCCATCTAAATACATTCGGACCCGAAGCAAGATTATTTACCACCGCGTTCTCTAACGAAATATTCGAGAATGTTCCTGCTCCTGCAACAATAGTCCAAACGCCGGTACCATTACTTCCAGCAGGTTCAGCGGCCAAAGTAACATCCTCTCCACAAGTAGCCCTGTCTAAGCCTGCTGTAATTTCAAATTCTCCATTCGTTACAATCACTTCATCAAACTCTGAATAGCCATTAATAGTAACAGTCCAGCGATAAATATTAACACTTCCTGGTAAAATATTAGTAACCTCTGTGCTTCTGTTCAGTGGGTCGACCAAATTACCACCACCACTGGTAATTGTCCATACTCCCGTTGCAGGAGCAGGATTAGAAGCATTTAAGAAAGTCCTGTCGGAACATATTACCTGATCTATTCCAGCTTCAGCCGTTACATTGTTGTAAATTATGTTTACATCGTCATAAGCAATACAACTATTCCAATCAACCGTCCATCTAAATGTATTTACTCCAAATCCAAGGTTTGTAACCAAAGTAGACTCACTGGCTTCATTGGCAAATACTCCATTACCAGAAACAATTGTCCAGCTTCCTGTTGCACTAGGATCCGGATAAGAAGCCTCCAGGTTCGTAGAATTTACAGAAATATTTTGATCATTTCCTGCTTCTGCAATAAAGAAATTACTTGTTATTCTAACAGTTGAGGTTCCAGTACAACCATTATCATTTACAGTCCAGGCAAATGTATTTACACCTTGCTGTAAGTTACTTACCAATGTAGTTGCCGATGTTGGATTGGCTATTGTTACCAATCCGGCCCCCCCTCCGGTCCATAAACCAGTTCCTGTTGGGCTTAAAGGAGTTGCACTTAAGGTAGCAAAATCAAAACAAGTTGTTTCATCTGTTCCTGCTGATGCAGTGATTGAGTTATTTGTTATGATTATTTCGTCATACGATGTACAGGTAACAAAATTTTCTGTTTTTCGCACCGTCCATCGCAATCTGTTATCACCTGTAGATAGGCCTGTTACCAGTGTACTCTCAAGTGTTGGGTTTGTAAATACACCTCCTCCGGTCATTGATGTCCACTCTCCGGTTGCTCCCCATGAAAGATTCAGTGGTTGTGCACTAACAGTAGTCTGGTTCGAACAAATAGCCCTGTCATCACCTGCTACAGCAACATACAAGTTATTAGTAATAGTTACATCTGCCGAAGCTTCACATCCGTTCCTATTCACTGTCCAGGTAAAAGTATTTGGTCCATTACCCATGTCCTCAACTAAAGTTTCAAAATTAGTTGGATCGGCAAATCTACCAGTACCACTCGCCACAGTCCAAAGACCTGTTCCCGATAAAGGATCGCTTCCTCTTAATGTGAAAGAAGTTCCGCATACGATTTGATCAACACCAGCATCAACATTAAAGGTATTATTTGAGATAACAACCTGATCTGTGGCGGTACAAGTTCCATTATCTAATGTCCAGGTGAATGTATTATCTCCTGTAATTAAATCATCAACTAATGTAGCGGGATTCGTTGAGTTTGAAATAACAACTATCCCATTATCAACAGCCCAGCTACCTGTTTCACCCGGCAATAATCCCTGAGCGTTAAGATTTGTAGTGGTAGCACATATTACCTGGTCTCCACCAGCACTCGTGTATATTGAACTGTTAACAACCGAGAAACTAGAAGGTGATTCACATCCGTCTTTTGTAATAGTCCATGTAACAGAACTGGTGCCTCCTGGCAAATCCCTCACAATAGTAGCTGCAATATTCGGATTATCAAATGTTACGTCTGGCGAAGTAGATGACCAGGCTCCTGTACCATCAACCGGAATAGGATCTCCATAAACGTCTACGAAATCCTGACACAACGGGTTGGGCAAGGTAGCTGCCGCAGCAGTATTATGTCTATGGTATTTGTTTGTAATGACCACATTGTCTGAATTGGTACATAGTCCATTTGTAACTGTCCAGATAAGCTCCGTCTGTCCGTTTGGTAAATCGGTTACATTTGTGATATTATTAGCAGTATTAACAATAATACATGTATTTGCAATATCATTTTTTGTCCACTCACCTGTCTCACCAGCCCCCACAGCATTACCAATTACTGTCACTGTGTGTGTTGGGGTACATGCATCAACATCATTATCAGCAATATAGGCTACCACAGAATTGTTATTTACAATGATATCATCTTCTCTGGAACACCCTTGATAAGTAACTGTCCAGGTATAGGTGTTGATGCCTACATTAATATTACGAACGGTAGTATTTCGGCTTGAAGCATCATCAAAAGCACCAGCCCCACTCTTCACTGACCAAAGTCCAGTGCCAATTGTAATATCTTGTGCACTAATTGTTGTATTATCTCCACAAATATCTTTGTCAATATCAGCTAATGCAGGGCTCGGAGTGTTATTAATAACAGTAATGCTATGCGAATTTGAACAAGCTGTAGGTGAAGGAGGATCTTCAAGGGTCCATGTCAACGTTGTGGTACCTTGTGCAATACCTCTTACTATTGTACTATTAGCTGTAGAGTTGTCAAAATACGTTCCTGAACCACCAATAGCCGTCCAGTAACCATTCTGCCCAGCACCAGGAGCAGTTCCATTAAGTACCAGCGTATCCTGGTTACAAATTACCTGGTCGATCCCGGCTGAAACATTAATACTGTTATTATTTACAATTACCTGGCTACTTTCAGTACATGCACCAATTGTAACAGTCCAGGTAAACCTGTTTTCTCCCAATGACAAGCCTGCCACATCAGTCTGGTTGGCCGTAGCCTCAACAAATGCTCCTGCCCCACCTGTTACTGTCCATAATCCAGATCCATCACCAGGGTTAGTAGCAGTTAAGCTAGTGAAATTCTGACAGATATTTTGATCAGATCCAGCTGAAACATTTCTTGGTAGGTTGCTCCTAATTGTTACTACATCACTATCAATACAACCATTGTAATTCACCGTCCATGTAAAGTTATTGTCTCCGTACACAAGTCCATCTACTGTAGAATTTGGCGATGTGCTATTATTTACAACCACGCTTGGCGTAGCTGGATCTGAAGTCCAGACCCCTGTTCCAGCAGTTACGTTAGCACTAATCGACCATGAGCTGTCACATATTACCCTGTCCTGTCCAGCATCTGCCACCACCTTGTTATTAGTAATTGTAATAATATCCGATGTGTTGCAACTAGCATTGCTAATCGTCCACCTAAATATATTAGTACCAGGATCAAGATTACTTACCTTAGTTTGATAAAGTGTTGGTGTCACAATAGTAACAGCAGGAGAACCAGTCACAACTGTCCAAAGTCCGCTCTCACCCAGTCCTGTTGCAGGCGGATTAGCTGTAATTGTAGTTGAATCTGTACAAACTGCTTTATCTATTTGTGTATTGGCTAGTGTTGGTAATAAGCTCAAGAATTCAATTTCATCATAGAAAGAACAGGTTCCTAATCCATCTGTTATTGTCCATCTTAATTTATTAAAGCCTGTAAGATTTCTGGCCACTGTTATATTCGAAGCAGTATTGTCAAATACACCACTGCCTTCAGCAACTGTCCAGGCGCCAGTATAACCAACTGGTGGTGCTGTCGCCTCTAAATAAAGTGTATCAGCACAGTCCTCGGTATAAGGTATTCCGGCTGTAACATCAATTGAATTACTTGTAATGATTACATCATCAGTAGCAGTACAAATTCCATTATCAATTGTCCAGGTAAATAAGTTAGAGCCCTGGCTTAAGTTTGTCACATTGGCTGCGTAAAATGTTGGGTTAGAGATACTTACAGTTGTACTTCCAATACTCCATTCACCCGTAGAGCCATCCACGGCAGGATTGTTACCATTCAATGTGACAAAGTCTTCACAAAGCGTCCTATCGGGTCCTGCATCAACCAGTGGTGTATTATTAGTAACCACAACCCTATCCTCGGAAGTACATATTCCATTGGTAACTGTCCACACAAAAGTAATGATTCCCTGTCGCAAATTAGTAACTTCTGGATTATTTATTGAGGCATTACTAAACAGTTCCGTTGTAATTCCTCCATCAATTGACCAAAGCCCTGTTTCTCCAAGTTTAGTAGCACTACCAGAAAGTTGGACTCTGTTTTCGCAAACGTCAACATCGATTCCGGCATCTGGTGCCGTTAAATTATTAATAACATTAAATCGTTTTGAGGCACTGCATCCATTATCTGTAATTGTCCATTCAATAATATTAGTCCCAGGTGCTGCAGTTACTTCTGTATCAAACAATGTTTGATCATCAAAACTAACAGTTCCAGAAACCAGGTTCCATAAACCGTTTCCTGTCAAAGTCGGTTCTTCAGCGTTCATTGTAAACCTGTTTGTACAACCATCCTGATCTGTTCCAGCCGTATTAATTGGCAGACTATTGTTGATACTTACTTGATCTGAGCTTGTACATCCACGGTCAGTTACTGTCCAAATAAATAGGTTATCTCTTATCTCAAGGTTTCTTGCTGTTGTATTTGCCAGCGTATTATTGTCAATTATAATTGAAGTACTTCCTGTGCTTTCTGTCCAAACACCGCTACCAGTTCCAATGTTAGGATCTGCAATTAAAACCACGGTATCAGCACATCCATGCACAATATCCGGAATGGTAATAGTTGCGTTTGGCACGAAGTATTCTAAACGCATGGTATCTGTTGCAGAACATGAATTTCTTGAAACAGTCCAACGTATTCTGTTTATTGCATTTGGAACGAGCCCTGAAACAGAAGTATTATAATAAGTAGGATTTGCAATGATCTGTGTTGTTTGATTATCAACCGTCCATAAGCCTGTATTGCCAGCACCAGGATCATTACCTAAAATACTTTGAGTACTATTACAAGTCATAAAACCTGTAACTGACGCCGTCACCTCATCATTTACAATTATCACTTCATCGCTATCAGAACACAAGCCATCAATAATAGTCCATCTAAAAATTGATTCCCTTGTCCCGGTTGCAAGTAAATTCCTTACTGTAGTATTATAAGCTAATGAGTTATCAAATATGCCTGAGCCACTTATAACACTCCATTCCCCTGTTCCGGTTCCTGTACCTACATCGGCAGGATTTGTTCCTAACAAGGCAAATGTACCATCACAAGTTACATCATCCGGGTTTACACTTACTGAGAAAGACTCATTGCTTACCTGAACATCATCAGATAATGTACATCCATTGTTCGTAATTGTCCAGGTGAATGTTGTAACCCCTGATGTAACAGTAACAGCAGTATTATATAAAGTAGGTTCCAGGATTGTTGCGGTTCCGCTTAATGTAGACCAAACACCTGTACCCACAGCAGGATTATTTCCTGTAAGGTTAACAGTACTTGCACAGGTATTAATATTCGTGCCAGCTGCAGGTTGATCTGGTAAGTCATTTGTAATCACTACCTCGTCAAAATCAGAACAACCAACGTTATTTACAGTCCATCTAAGAATATTTGCTCCCTGAGCAAGGTTACTAATTGTAGACTCTCTATCTAGTGAGTTAGTAATAACAGCTGCCCCACTTGTTACCGACCAACTGCCTGTACCTATTCCCGGAGGTGCTGCACTAAGAGCTGTGTTATCAGCACATAGTATTTGATTACTACCGGCATCAGCTGTTACTGCATTACTGGTGATAACCAAATCATCATATAAATCGCAACCATTATAGCTAAGTACCCATCTGATTGTATTTGGTCCATTTATTAAATTGCTAACTGTGGTAACATTGCTTGAAGGATCTGCAACCGTAGCAGTTCCACCTTGAGGAACCCACATTCCTGTACCATAAGTTGGTGCATTTGCCGAAATAGGCACATTGTTATAATCACAAACCGTCTTATCAACCTCAGTAACAGGTATTTCCGGAGTATTAACTGTTATTGACATTTCATCAGTTACAATGCAATTTCCATCATCAACCGTCCATAAGAACTTATTTTCACCAAAGCTTAAATTTGATACAGCTGTTGATGGATCTATTGAATTTGCGATTATCCCTGATCCCGATGTTCGTGTCCAAACACCTGGAGCACCTACAACAACACTTAAATTTGCACTGTTATTACAAATTGCAAAATCATTACCAACCTGTACATCAAACAGGTTGTTATTTATTGTTACTTCGTCATATCTTGAACATGCATTGTTTGTTATGGTCCACCTGAAAGTAGATGCCCCCTGTCCTAAACCACTTACAGTTGTTGAGCTGTTGGTAGGATCATCAATTACAATAAATGTACTTCCACCTTCGCGTGTCCATAAACCGGTTCCATACAATGGTGTGTTTCCTGAAAGCGTGGCAGTTGTAGCACATCTGTCTTGATCAACGCCAGCATTTGGGGGAGTTGGCGCATCATTCACTATTTCATATCTTCCTTGTCCGGAACAACCTGTAGCATTGCTCACATTCCAGAAGAAGATGTTGTTACCATAATCAAGATTGGATACTGCGGTTACCTCATTTGAAGGAGTAGCGATAACCGGATTTGTGCCTGCTGATGTCCAAAGTCCTGTCTGCCCTGCCTCTAAAGATCCAGCATTCAACGAACCTGTTCCATCGTAAGCACAAACGGTCTGTAGCGCTCCATTGTTCACATCAATTGAATTGTTATTTACTGTGACAAACGCTTCAGCCGAACAATTTGTGCCAGTAACCGTCCATTTAAATATTGCTGTTTTGGCAACACCCGTAACATTGGAATTAAATAATGAAGGAGTGACTATATTAATTGCCCCAATATCCACACCTCCTTCAAGTGTCCACTGCCCTGTGTTTGGAGTTGGATCTACCGCATTTAAGGTCACATTTTCTCCGCATATTTGAATATTACCACCAGTTGTTGCAAAAACCTGATCATTAGTAACTGTAACATTAGCCGGAGTTGAACAAGAACCTTTACTTACAGTCCATGTAAATATATTATCACCCTGAGCAAGGTTTGTTACGGAAACATTATCATAATACGTTGTATTTGAAATAGTTGCCCCTGTACTCACTGTCCAGGTACCTGTTGCAGGGTATCCTGGAGTCGATTGTAAAGTTGGATCATTACCAGTAATGGTGGTAGTTCCATTGCATGCAATATTGTTGCTTGTAAATGCGTTTGCTGTAACCTGATTATTTACAATACTAACATCTGCAGCACTTGAACATTCGACACTTGAACCTTTATAAAGAGTCCAAGTTAAGGTATTGGTACCAGACTTCAAGCCTGAAATTGTTGTATTATTTAACGTTGCATTTCCAAAGGAACCAGTAGCATCAGTTAGTGTCCACTCACCTCTTTCACCAGCACCAGGAGCATTGGCATTTAGGGTACCATTTCCATCACAAACTTCTGGAGTAGGTGTAGTTGGATTTGAAGCTGAAGGAGAACTATTTGTAATTACAACTTCGTCTGTATGAGAACAGACTCCGTTGACAACCGTCCAAGTAAATGCATAAATACCACCTGTTAAGCCAGTTACTTGGCTTTGTCTATCTAATGAATTCACAATAGTCACAGGGGCACCACCTGTCTGTGTCCAACTTCCCGTTCCTAGTATTGGTGCAATTGCACTTAAATTAAAGGATGAAGTACAAATCTCCCTATCAGTTCCAGCGTCAGCTGTAACTCCATTGTTTGAAATAAGAACCTGATCGGAATCATTACAACCTTCTGCACTAGCAGTCACTGTCCAAGTCAAAGTATTTAAGCCTGTTTGAAGGTTCTCAACTCTTGTATTGTATAATGTTGCATCGACAAAGGTACCTGTGCCAGTTGTACTCCATACCCCTGTTCCTCCTACTCCAGAAACATCATTACCATCCAATGGATCAAAGATGCCATTACAAGTAGCTTGATCTGTACCGGCGTCTGCAACTATCTGGTTATTAGTAATAATTACATCATCACTTGCAGAACATGTTCCTAGCGAAACGATCCATCTAAATGTTGTAGTTCCAATCTCGACATTGTTTACAACTGTATTATACAAGGTATTATTGACAATGGTTGCTGTTGAACCTGATTGATCTGTCCACAATCCATTTCCTTGAGTCAACAATGGATTATTACCAGACAAAGTAACAAAATCGTTACAACTTGTTGTCTTGTCCAAACCAGCACCAGCCACCACCTGATTATTAATTATATTTACAGAGTTTGCAGATGTACAAGTAACATTCGTTCCCTTTGAAAGTGTCCATATAAAAGTATTTATACCTCTTGACATCCCTGAAACAGTTGTATTATTTGCAGAAATATCAGCAATAACAGAACCTCCTCCTCCTGACCACAGTCCTGTTTCGCCTAAACCTGGAGCGTTGGCCTGTATCGTTCCTGTTCCATCACACGATTCTGGTGTTGGTGTCGTTGGATTTGAAACTGATGGACTACTGTTGGTTACATTCACAACATCAGAGGCTGAACATACACCGTTAATTACAGTCCAGGTGAATGAATAAACACCCCCTGTTAAACCTGTAATAGATGATTGTCTATCTGTAGAATTCACAATAGTGGCTGGAGCTCCGCCAGTTTGCGTCCAGCTTCCTGCTCCAACTGTTGCAGCAATTGCACTTAAATTAATTGTTGCATCACATGTCTCTATATCAGCTCCTGCATCTGCAGTAACTCCATTGTTTGTAATAATTACATCATCCGAATCAGTGCAACCTTCAGCCCCGGAAGTCACTGTCCAGGTTAATGTATTTAATCCAGATTGCAAGTTATCTATCTGAGTATTATACTGAGTATCGTCTACAAAAATTCCTGTTCCTGTTGTACTCCAAACTCCTGTTCCTCCAACACCTGATACATCATTACCATCCAATGGAGTAAACGTTCCACTACAAGTAGACTGATCTGTACCAGCATCTGCAACTATCTGGTTATTAGCAATTACAACGTCATCATCTGCAGAACAAGTTCCTAATGAAACAGTCCATCTGAAGGTGGTAGTCCCAATCTGAACATTGTTTACTACTGTATTATATAATGTATTGTTGACAAAGGTGGCAGTGGTTCCTGTTTGATCTGTCCATATACCACTTCCTTGTGTTAAATTAGGATTATTTCCCGAAAGTGTCACAAAATCGTTACACGAAGTGGTATTATCAGAACCAGCATTTGCTACAACCTGATTATTAGTTATACTTACTGAATTTGCTGAGGCACAAGTTACATTTGTACCTTTTGTTAGCGTCCAGGTATATGTATTAACTCCAATTGGCATTCCTGAAACAGTTGTATTATTTGCAGAAACATCTGCTATCAATGAACCCGCTCCGCCTGACCAAATTCCTGTTTCGCCCAGTCCTGCAACATTTGCCTGGATAACACCTGTACCATCACACGATTCAGGCGTTGGTGTGGTTGGATTAGATACTGTTGGGCTACTATTAGTTACATTCACAACATCAGAAGCTGAGCATACGCCATTAACAACTGTCCAGGTAAATGAATAAACTCCCCCTGTTAAGCCAGTCACTGCGGATTGCCTATCAGTAGAAGTAACAATTGTTGCAGGGGCACCACCTGTTTGAGTCCAGCTGCCAGCACCAATTACCGGTGCATTTGCACTTAAATTGATATTTGAATTACAAGTTTCGATATTTGTACCTGCATCCGCTGTAACTCCGTTATATGTAATGATAACATCATCAAAATCTGTACACCCTTCAGCAGCCGAAGTTACAGTCCAAATCAAAGTATTTATTCCAGATTGTAAGTTATCAACTCTTGTATTAAATTGAGTAGCATCAACAAATGTTCCTGTTCCTGTTGTACTCCAAACTCCTGTTCCTCCTAAAATAGAAACATCATTTCCATCCAGTGGATTGTAGAAATTATCACAAGTTGATTGATCTGTGCCTGCATTGGCAACTATCTGGTTATTGGTAATAATAACATCATCATTTACCGAACAGGTCCCCATGGAAACTGTCCACCTAAAAGTAGTTGTACCAATTTCTACATTATTGACTACTGTATTATATAAGGTATTATTAACAATGGTTGCAGTTGAACCTGATTGGTCGGTCCATAAACCAACACCTTGTGTTAAAGTTGGGTTATTCCCTGAAAGTGTCACAAAATCGTTACATGAAGTTGTGTTATCAGAACCTGCATTTGCGACTACCTGGTTATTGGTTATGTTAACTGAATTGGCTGATGTACAGGTTACATTGGTTCCTTTAGACAGAATCCAGATATAAGTATTTACACCTAATGGCATTCCCGAAACCGTTGTGTTATTTGCAGAAACATCAGCAATGGCAGAACCTGCCCCTCCTGACCACAGACCAGTTTCACCGACTCCAGCGGCATTGGCTTGTAGAACACCTGTACCATCGCATGATTCTGGTGTTGGGGTGGTTGGGTTAGAAACAACTGGTGAGCTATTAGTGACCACAACATCATCGCTCGCTGAACAAGCTCCATTAACAACTGTCCAAGTAAAAGCATAAACCCCACCCGTTAAACCAGTAATTAGTGCTTGACGATTTGTAGGATCTACAATAGTTGCAAGAGCACCACTCGCCTGAGTCCATGCTCCTGAGCCTATAGTAGGCGCTACAGCACTTAAATTAATACTTGTATTACACGTTTCTATATCAGAACCTGCATTTGAAACAACTCCATTGTTTGTAATGCCCACTTCGTCAAAATCAGTACAACTTTCAGCACCAGAAGTTACTGTCCACCTAAATGTATTGAGGCCTGGATCTAAATTGGTAACACCTGTGTTAAATAAGGTTGGGTTTGTCACATCCGCGGTATTTCCAACAGATGTCCAAACTCCTGTCCCACCTACTCCTGAAACATCATTTCCATCAAGAGGAGTATAAAATGTATTACATGTAACCTGATCGACACCTGCTGTAGCAGTTATTTGATTATTTGTGATTTGAACATTATCTGATACTGAACAACTTCCAAGAGAAACAGTCCATTGGAATTCTGTTACTCCTTGTTCTAACCCTGTGATAGAAGTATTATATAAGGTATTGTCAACAATTGTAGCAGTTGTCCCTGAAAGATCTACCCAAACACCACTACCCTGCGTCAAAACAGGATTGTTTCCAGCTAAAGTAGTAAAATCAGCACACGCAGTTGATTTATCTAAACCTGCATTTGATACAACAGTGTTATTAGTTATAATAACATCATCAGTACTTGTACATGCCTGATTTGTCACTGTCCACCTAAATGTGTTTATACCTCTATTTAATCCAGTAACTGTAGGGTTAAAACTTAAAGAATTATCAAATACTGCCAAATTATCTATGGCAGTCCAAACACCAGTTCCTATTGTTGGTGTTGTAATAACCGATAAGTCCGTAGAATTAGTACATACTTCATTGTCAACTTCTACAACAGCCGGATCTGGTGTATCATTAAAAATATTTACAGTTGAGACAGCATTACAAGTGACTGTATTATAAGTATTTGAAACAGTCCACTGGAAAGTATTCTGTCCTGGTCCCAAATTAGTAACTCCAGAATTATACAAAGTTGGAGTTGTAACAGATGCACCTCCTAAAAGAGCGACCCAATTTCCTGTAGCCATTCCTGAAGGATTATTACCATCCAATGTGACCGTTGTTGCACAAACTCTTTGTTGAATTCCTGCATTTGCTGTCACCGAGTTAAAGTATATCTCAACGTCATTAGTGGCAGAACATGTTCCATTTGAAACGGTCCACCTAAATACATTTGAACCAGATGGTAGGTTAGTTACAACAGTATTATATAAAGTCTGGTCTACAAAAGCACCACCTCCTGCAATATTTGACCAAACGCCCGACTCTCCAGCACCTGGCTGCTGACCACTTAAAGTAGCTGAGCTATTACAAACTACCTGGTCAGGTCCTGCTGCAATTGTAAATTCATTATTAGAGATGCTAACATCATCATAATCAGAGCATCCACCTTTTGTAACTGTCCATCTAAAAATATTAGCAACAGCGGTACTTAAACCACTAACCGAAGTATTATATAATGTCGGATCTGCAAAAATGCCAAGTCCCTGAACAACTGTCCATTGACCGCTTGCCTGAGTTAATCCTACAACATCATTTACATTCGGAGAAGATCCTTGTAAAGTATATGTATCTGTACAGATAGCAGCATCTGGGCCAGCATCTGGATCAACAAAATTATTTGTGATAATTATATCATCACTAGATGTGCAACCATTATGATTTATTGTCCATCTAAATCTGTTTTCATTATATCCTAAGTTTGTAACATTCGAAATATTTGAGCTTGGAGTCAAAATATTTCCACCTCCTGAAACAATTGACCAAGTGCCAGTTCCTCGTCCTGGATCAGGCGCATTTGCAGTTAATACTTCAGTGTCTGCTAATGGGTCAGCACAAGCTTCAAAATCAGCATTTGTACTTGCTGTAGTAGGAATATAAACAAATACTGATACTAAATCATTATCGGTACATAATCCATTTGACAAAGTCCATCTAAAAACATTTTCTCCATCATCCATACCTGTAACCGAAGAGGTATTCAAAGTTGGAGTTACAATTGAACCAAAACTACTAGCAACAGACCAAAATCCAGTTTGCCCTAAACTAGTATTTGGTGGTGTTGCATTTAGATTTAGAGGATCTGATATTCTAGGTTCAATACCACAAATATTATCAATATCAGAACCTGCATCGGCAATTACCGAATTGTTATCTATAACTACATCATCAAACTCAACACATGTTCCTTTTATAATTGTCCACCTGTAGGTATTAGTTCCAACAGGAATATTATTTACTATGGTAGTTGCACCAAGGGAATTGGTAAAAACTCCACTTCCTATATACACCGACCATTCCCCTGTTCCCATCCCAGCAATCGGGTTGTTTGCGGCCAAAGTTGTTGTATTTGTGCAGAGTGCTTGATCTGGCCCAGCAGCTGGATCTTCAGGATTATTATTTATTATATTTATGTCATCACTATTTGAACAAAATCCATTATCTAATGTCCAAGTAAGTGTGTTCAAATCAGGACTTAAAGCTGTAACCATTGCATTCACACTTGATGGTATATCAATAGTTCCACCACCCCCTGTAACAGACCATGAACCATTAGCTCCAACAGGTAAATTGGAATTCAGGTAGGCTGTATCGTTACAAACAGTCAAATCTGACCCAGCATTTGCTTGTATACTATTGTTAATAACAGTGACTGTATCAGTTAATGTACAAGTAGAATCAATACTAGTAGCAGGATCTGTGAAAGTATGAGATGTTGTCCACAGAATTGAGTTTGTACCTTGGCCAAGATCTGTCACATAAACATTACAAATAGCAACTATACATGAATTATTTGCAATACTCCCTCCTCCACCTAGAACCGTCCAATATCCTGTTCCTCTTGTAGGTCTTTCTGCTGCTAAAGTCACAGTATTAGTACATCTGTAAACTGGATCTGGTCCGCCAACATTAGCGTCTGATGGTAATGCGTTTGTAATATAAACATCATTTGAAGCATCACACCCTAAATCATGATTAGTTAATGTCCATCTTAAAATATTTGTCTGATAACCTAAATCAGTTACCATCGTACTATATGAATTAGCATCCGCAAAATTTCCTTGTCCCGAAATTACTGTCCATTCTCCCGTAACATTATAAACAGGAGGTGCGGTAAACGCTTCTCCCGGTGAAGAAGCAAATAGCTGTGCTTCTCTTGAACAAACAATCTGGTTAGTTCCAGCTGTTGTTGTACCAATATTCGAGTTAACACGAGTAACATCCATTTCATCCCAAATCCTACAAGTAACTCCATTTATTGTATTTTCCTTTAACCATCTAAATGTTGTGGTTCCAATTTGCAAACTATCAACATAAGAGTTAAATGGCATATTTTGTGTTCCTGTTACCGTTGAACCATCAATTGGATCATAGAAATTTATATTAGTTGAAGGATTTGCCTCCCACCAGTGCAATTGAGCTCCATTGCCTAAATCAGTTGCGTTCAAGTTAACGTCGTACCAACAAACATCTTGATCCACACCTGCCTCTGCAGGAAATGGAGCTGCATTAGTAATTGTCACTTCATCCCAAATAATACAACCATTGTATTCAATATTCCATCTATAAGTATTAACTGTATTCTGTAAGCTCCAATAATCAGGGCCTCCAAGTTGGGCATAAAACTCAAGCCCGGCAACCCTGGCATTTGGATCTGTTGTAGGATCAACAAACGTACTGGTTCCTGCCACTTGTGTCCAATAACCTGTTTCTCCTGGTCGTAGAGCAGTATTATTCGCATTTAACTGTATAGTATCACTATAGTTTTGTGCGGGGAAATAGATACCACAATAAGTTGTATCCAATCCTGCATTTGGTAAGGTTGGCATATAATTAAATACTTGAACTTCATCTGTATCTGAACATGTCCCGTTTGTGACTGTCCAGGTAAAAGTATTCAAGTCGGGTCCTAGACCACTTGCTATAGCATTGTACTGAGCAGTATTTGCCGTAAAAACAATTGGAGGTACAACCGGAGTTACTGACCAATACCCATTGGCAGGGGTAGGTGGTGTAGTGATATTTTCTGTTGTAGGATCATTTCCATCCAATGTTACCTGATCCACACAAACAGTTTGATCAGTTCCGGCATTAGCTGTTACAGAAAGATTAGTTACTGTTATATCAACAAAATCAAAACAACCACCATTTGATACAGTCCATCGATATACATTATCCCCTCTTCCAATACCTCTTACAATACTTCTATAATATGTTGCATCATCAAAAGTACCTAAACCACTTCGCAAAGTCCAAACACCTGTTCCTGGAGCAGGATCTGTACCTTGTAACTCAATTGTATCGACACATATTGGCGGAGGGCTTACGCCACCAATTGAAAAACTGTTATTATAAATCGTTACTTGATCAACATCTGTACAAGTTCCATTAGTTACAGTCCATGTAAATGTAGTGGCTCCACCAGGTAAATTTGAAACTCCTGACTGGTGATAAGTAGGATCTGCAATAACAACCCCTCCAGATGAAGATGTCCATGTTCCAAAACCAACAGTTACCGGATCAGCATCTAAAGTAGCTGTCGGACCACAAGCTACCTGATCTAAACCTGCGTTTGCTGCGGTAGGTGTATTTAAAGTAACAGTTACATCATCTGTATAAATACAAGTTCCCTGAGTTACCGTCCAGCGATAAACATTTGTTGTTGAAGTAATTCCTGTGACATTAGTTAAACTTGAATTTGGTGTTGTAAATGCACCTGAACCACTTTGTAATGACCAAACTCCAGTACCTGCTCCAGGATTGCTACCCTGAAGTGTCGTATTATCCAAACAAATTGCCTGAGGATTACCTGCCTCAATTGTATATGTATTAACATTAACGATAACATCATCAAAATCAGAACAACTACCATTACTAATCGTCCACCGTAAAGTATTCCCACCATTTTGCAAACCACTAACCGAAGTAGTAGAACTTGTAGGATCTGCAAATGTAACACCTGGTATTGCAAATGGATTTGACCAGGTTCCTGTTTCTCCCAAACCTGTATTCGGCAGATTAGAGCTCAATGTTGCATTACCAATACAAACTGCTTGGTCTGTTCCCGCATTTGCGGGTGTAATTGTATAATTAGTTATAGTAACAAAATCAGTAGTCACACAAGCTCCGTAAGTAACCCTCCATTCAAAAGTATTTACCCCATTTTGTAAACCATTTGCAGTAGTTGCAAAAGCTGTTGTACTGGTTAATGTCGCCGGAGTTCCCATTGGCGTCCATAAACCAGTTGCCGGAGCAGGATCTACAGCCACCAATGGCATACTTGTGTTACAAGTACTTTGATCTGGTGTTGTAATATTTGCAACTATAGCATCACTTGTTATATCCACCTCATCTGAAGAGGTACAACTGCCCTTTGTAATAGTCCAACGATAAGTATTAAGGCCTAGCTGCATACCTGTAACAGTAGTTACAGCTTGAGTATCATCGGCAAAGGTACCTGTAGCAGCAACTGTTTGCCATAATCCTGACTCGCCAGCAGCTGGAGTATTAGCCGCTAAACCTGTTGAACCACAAACTCCTACCTGATCGGCACCAGCAAACGCTGTTGTTGGAGTGTTATCTATGACTATTACATCATCATAGTTTGTACAATTCAATCCATTCGGAGCAACTTCAGTCACGGTCCACCTTAAAGTTGTTGGAGAAACCAATGGGGTAACATTTGTATTTGGGTCATCCAAAGTAATAATTGTAGCTCCTCCACTAATAACTGACCATTCAGCAGTACCTGTAGGTGGTGGAACTGCTTGCATATTACCAGAACCACAGAATGTTTGATCTGGTCCTGCATCAGGTTGATCTGGTCTTCCTGAATATAACACTACAGAATCAACAGCATTACAGAATGGACTATTTACTGTCCATAAGAAAACATTTCTGCCCTGAAGTAAACTTGTTACTGTACTGGTATTTGAAGTGGGATCTGTAATTACACCTCCCCCAGACTTAACGGACCAGGTTCCTGTTCCCAAAGGTGGGATTGGATCTGCATCAAAAGTAGCATAATCCTCACATATAGTTTGATCAGTTCCTGCATCAATTCCTGTAATTGCAGAAACATTTATTGTAACATCATCAAAAATAGTACTCGTTAAACAATTATTTGTAACTGTCCACCTAAAAGTATTTGCTCCAGCACTCAGTCCAGAAACAGTTGCAGAAGGATCAGAAATGCTTGAAAAATTTCCAGCACCACTTATAACGGACCATTGTCCTGATGTATGAGGTATTCCATCTGCATTAGGATCGGCTGCTGCTAAAGTAGCTATATCTCCACAGATATTTTGATTAGGACCAGCAAATGGCAACTGAACAGCTCCACCATTATAATAAGGATTGGTTGGATTTTCAGCATTAACAGAAGCTGCATCAGTCAAATCCACTCCAACATGTATATATAAGGTATCGTAATTATATCCTCCTGGACATTGATTATTACATTGTACCCACAGGATAAAGAAATCACCTGTTGCGCCAGTAATATTAACCTGACTATTATAATCAGTTATTCTTTCCTGATAAACCGCTGGTCCACACCCAATAGGAGAATTAGAACCAGAGAAGTCAAGAGCTCCTCCAAAAGCATCTGTCAAATACCAACCTCCATTCTGGTTTTGTGCAGAAGTTGGATAAGCTTCTAAATCAATTATGTCTGAACCACAAATGTAAAGATCTCGCATATGAGGATCATAGCCTTGAACACTTGCTGTTGCAACCCATGCGTTTTCAATATTAACAAAATCAGTCCTTGAACATGAGCCATTTGAAACAGTAAACTGTAATGGAAAATTATAATAATTTGTTCTTGTTTGCCAATTACCATCCCAATAAGTCTTAATCTCAGTTTTCGGATCTGTATTATCCGCATACCAGACATTAGTACTACCTGCACCTGCAGAAGACCAGACACCAGTATATCCAGATGGTAAAGCATCTGCATCAAGTGTAACATATTGAGAACATAAGTTATTTTGATCTGGTCCAGCGAAATTTGCTCCACTTGGGAATAATCCTAAATCAAAATCATATGTATTTACAACAACTGTGTCTAAATTTGTACAAACACCATCTGTAATTTCCAGAACAATTGTTCTGGAAGCATTTAATCCTAAATTTGTTACATTTGTGGTCTGAGCATTTGGTGCTGAAAACAACACTCCTGATGCAGGAGCAGCTTCATACCAGGTTAGTGTTTCACCCCCTATTGGCGCATTTACAGATAAAAGACCATTATAAAAATCATCACCACAATTTGCATCTAATGACGGAGCCCCATTAATTTCAGCAACAGTTGTACCCTGATTTGAAATCGTTACTTCATCAAATTCACCTGAACATGTTCCTGCCGTTAAAGTCCAACGTGCAACTACAGGGAAGCTAGATATATTTGTAATAGTTGTATTTCTTGAAGCTGGATTCGTAATAGTTCCTGCACCAGAAGTAATTGTCCAGACTCCTGCACCACCAGGGCCTGGATCACTTGCTGATAAAACTGCTGAAGTACCACAAATTATTTGATCATTACCAGCATTAGCAGCATATGTACTTCTTGTTACTTGTACTTCATCCCAAACACTACATCCATTTTTGGTTACTGTCCATCGATAAGTACTGGTCGCAGGAGGCAAGTTGGTGACTGTTGAAGTAAAATTTGAAGGTGTTAAGACATTGGCACTTGATGCAGTTGTCCAAACACCGGAACCTCCACTACCTGAAGGGTCTCCACTAGCAGCATTCAAAGTTATAGATGTTCCACAAACTCCCGATTGATCTGTCCCAGCATCGACTGGTAAAGCATTTGATGTAATAGTTACTTCATCAGATACAGAAGTACAACCAGCACTTGAAACAGTCCATCTAAATATGTTGGGTGTAGAAGCATCTAAACCACTAACAGCAGAAGTTGCCAGACTAGCGTCTGAAAATGTTCCGCTTCCTGCTATCAATGACCAAACACCTGTAGCAGGAGGTACAGCAGGAGTTGCATTAAGAACCGTTGATGTTGCACAAAGATTATTTACATCAGTACCAGGATCAGCAGTTAAAATTGCCCTTGTAATTGTAACATCAACAATGTCATTACAGCCACCTTTTGTCAACGTCCATCTAAAGTTATTTGCACCAACTTGAAGGCTTGTAACTTCTGTACCTGGATCTGTTGGAGTAACAATATTTGCAGGTCCAGCAGGGTTCTCTGTCCACACACCGCTAGTTCCTACAGGTTGATTCCCATCAAGGTAAGCATTTGTAGCACAGACATTTTGGTTAGAAGCTGTAGCTGTAACACTATTATTTGTCAATGTCACATCATCATAAGCTGAACAAGATCCTTCTGTAACGGTCCATCTTAAAATATTCACCCCATCAACCAAAGTAGAAACTGTAGCTGAAGGACTTGTTGAATCATCAAATATTCCACTACCGGTTTGAAAGGTCCAGGCTCCTGTTTGAGATCCTACCAAAGCACTACCTGAAAGGCCTTGAGTGCTGTTGGTACAAACTTCAATAGCTGGTCCACCGGCATCAACTCCAACAGGTGTAGTATTTGTCAAAATAGAACCAGCTGATTGCTGAGGACAGGCTTCCTTAGTAACTTCCCAGTAAAACGTAACAGCTGCTCCAACAGGCAGGTTTGAAGCAGTAGTAGTTGTGGCAGTATTATCAGAAAAAGTAACTCCTCCTGCACTTGCAGTCCATTGTCCTGTAAATGTACCTCCAGGATTGAAACCAACCAAAGAAGCCGAAGAGCAATTTGCACTTAATGTAGCACTAATTATTGTTACCTCGCTATAAGTAATATCTACAGTATAAGGGGTTCCTCCAGATGTCCATTCGAAGGTATAAGTACCATAACCACCTGCTATTGTCATAGGCGCAAGTGGATTATTAATATCTCCAGGTAAGATTGTTGCACCTGCAGGAACACTTGTCCATGTACCCACTCCCGATGCCTCCATTGTTGTATTAACACAGACTATGGTCTTATCAGTACCTGCATCCTGCGCCAAAACATAGTTTTGACTTATTAAAAGAATTAAGACTAAGCTTAAAACTGCCTGTATTTTCCTAAAATGCTTCACCACAATTGAACTATTTAAAATGTTTACTTGTCTACTTTTCCAGCACTAAATATACTGTTAAAAGCACTATTATTTAAATAATGCCTATAATTCATTACATTTTTTGTACAAAAGTATCAAAATTGATACCAATTTTGTACTCAAAAAGAGCTTTTGCGGTTTATTGGCGTTTTAGTTTTTATTTAAGGTAAATAAAGAGGTTTAGCCTTTACTTACCATCAAGACAGAGCACCAAATAAATTGGTTGCACCCTATCTTCAAATTTTTTGATAAATATTAATATTTTAAAGCTTTTTAACAAGTTTTTCATTTAAACATTTGAAAAAAAGTAAAAAACTATACGCTATCAATATATATCCTTTGTCATTTAACTTTGCAAGTACTCTCTTATACGTAAAAAAGTATATTTTGGTCTATAAGATACTGACTTTTTTATTAAAGTTAATGAATTTTGAATGGAATTAGTATTTTTTTTTGGAGAATTGGTGCTGATAAGTGGTAGGCAGTTGGCAGTTAGCAGTAAGCAGTAAGCGGTATTCAGTGTTCAGTAATCAGTTTTCAGTTTTCAGTTTTCAGTAATCAGTAATCAGTGTTCAGTGTTCAGTATTCAGTAATCAGTAAGCGGTAATCGGTAATCAGAATTACAAGTATTTAGGGAATAATTTGTTACTATTTCAGATCTTGCAATATATTTACAATATAATTGTTTATGGTAATTTATTATGAGTTATGTTAGGAGTTTTAAGGAATTAGAGGTGTATAAAACGGCTCGTGAATTGGCTAAAGAAATTTTTCTTGTTACAAAGGATTTTCCAAAGGAGGAAAAGTACTCTCTAACTGATCAAATTCGCCGTTCATCCAGATCGGTTGGAGCTCAAATTGCTGAGTGTTGGGGGAAAAGGCGATATGAAAAACATTTTGTTTCGAAATTAACCGATGCTGATTCTGAGCAGTTTGAAACTCAACATTGGCTCGAAGTGGCGCTTGAATGTGAATACTTAAACCAAACTTCAGCGAACGAATTAATAATGAAGTGTGAATCAATTGGAAAAATGTTGCAATCGATGATGGATAAAGCAGGTATGTTTTGTAAGAGTCGGTGAGTGGAAATTGGTATTCGCTGTTCGATGAGTGGCACACCGAATGCTGATTACTGACCTACTTAATACTGACTTACCAATTACCGACGCACCGATTTACCAATCTACCAACTAAAGAACAAAAACTTTTACTAAATTTGTAGAAACTAAGAAACACAAACAATGAGAAACAGTTTTGCTACTGCATTTACCCTGGTTGCTATTATGTGGGGTGTTTTCATCCTGGATGCTATTATTTACCTTGATTTTAATCAGTATGGTATCTTACCAAGGGAAGTAAGCGGACTAAAGGGGATTCTTTTTTGTCCTTTTTTGCATGGCAGCCTTGCCCACATTATTTCTAACACACTTCCAATGCTAATTTTAACCACTGTTTTGTTTTGGTTTTATAAGAATGTTGCTTTTCGGGTTCTGATATTTTCTGCATTAATTGGAGGAGGGCTGGTCTGGATTTTTGGAAGAAGTGCTATGCACATTGGAGCAAGTGGTGTAGTTTTTGCCTTGGTAGGATTTTTAATTGCCAGTGGTATTTTTCGAAAAAAGATTAAAGCTTTACTTATAGCAATTGTTATATTTTTCCTTTACGGAGGGGTTGTTTGGGGTATTTTGCCTTCTGACCCAAGTATTTCGTGGGAAGGGCATTTGTTTGGTTTTTTAACAGGAATTGGGCTGGCTTATACTTATAGAAATGGTGGGAGGGAAAATAAAAGTCTGTAAAGGCACAAGTGAGGACACTTGCGCCAGCGAAGAGGACACTTGCACCAGCAATAGCAAACAACAGTAAACAGAAACCTACAAAAGAAGGATTTTTTTAGCTTAATAATTATTCATAATTTAGTAGTGAATTAAGGCAACGCCATGGCAAAATCGATATTAGAAGACAGGACGGTTACAAAACGCTTTCTTTTTCCGCGGGAAAAGCACTTTCCTGATCCTTTTACTATACAAAGCTCTCAAGATAAACTCTCGTGCTATAAACAAGAAAGGTTTAAAGGTGCTAAAATGCTGGTTGTTTTTCATGCCAGCAACGAAATAGTGGTGGACTATGCTGAAAGCTTTGCCCATGAGGTTGAAAAAATGGGTGTTAACCTATTTGTTGCCGAGTATCCTGGCTATTCTATGTCCACAGGCAAAGCAAGTCTTGTTAATATAATTGATGTTATTCCATCAGTTATTAAAAATTGTGGAACCCCCATTGACCAACTCATTGTTTTTGGCCGCTCACTGGGTACAAGTTATGCCATTGAAGCAGTCTCTCAATTCCCTAATATAAAGGGACTTATAATTGAAAGTGGAATTGCTGATTTTTATGAAAGACTGGAAAGAAGGGTAAGTGCCGAAGATGTTGATGCAACTGAAGATGAACTTAAAAATGAGGTGGCTAAATATTTCGACATTGAGAAAAAGTTAAAAAGTTATAAAGGCAGCACGCTGATAATGCATACCAAAGAAGACCGGATAATTGACTCCAAGCATGCCATGCAAAATTATGAATGGGCCAATGAGCCTAAGGAACTGAAATTGTTTGATAAAGGTGATCATAGCGATATTCAGTTTTCGAACAAAAGAGAATATTTTGATACAATTAGGGAGTTTATTGAACGACTGTAAATTACAATGTCGAATATTGGCTTATTTGTATATTAATAGACGAAAAAATGTAATATCCCAATATACGATTTCAAGCATATATTGACTGTAAATCTTGTGCTTTGACAAACTCCATAAGCCACCTTCCGAAGTACAATGACCGAGACCCAGCAATAGAAGTTTGGAAATTTAAACGTTGCTTAGCAACCCCTATTTGTTTTTTAGATGCTCTTCAATTTTAGCAAGCCTGTCATCAAGCAGTTTAACAAGTTTTTCAATATCAGCAGGATATTTTTCTACCACTTTCTTAATTAAGTTGGCATTTTCTTTAGGTGAATTGTTTTTCTGCTTAAGCTTTTTACTCCGCTCATTAATGTGATATATCTCATTGATTGTCAGCTCTTTTCGTAGCAATTGATCCAGTGTGAGTTTAAAATATTCAGCAATTTCGATGATGGTATCAATCTTGGCTTCTGCCCTGCCCTCTTCATAAGCACCAATGCTTCCGCGTTTCAGGTTAAACAAATCAGCAAAGGCAGTTTGGCTAATTTTTTTAGCATTGCGGATTTTTCGTATGTTTTTTCCAAAGTAAGACATGCTGGTCTCTTGTTTCTGGTTACTATTGTACTGAAGCTAGTCAGCTATTATACAACCCTAAAGCAAAAATAAACACTGCAAGGCACTTTGCACCCAAACAGGTTTTGTTTTAGTACCGATATACAATTCATTATACCAAGTTCTTCTTAAAAAAAATTGGATGATTAAACATAACTTGGTATAACAAATTTACATTTTTATATTTTGATTTTGCAAATATTTTTAGCATATTTGTTAATGTAATTAATAAAAAATCTAACTAAAAAATAAAAACTATGGGTATTTTTAAACGCATTTTTAAAATTGGTGAAGCTGAAGCACATTCACTGGTTGACAAACTGGAAGATCCTATTAAAATGACCGAACAAGCTATTAGAGATTTAAAAGGTGATTTGGAGAACAGCATTAAAGCTTTGGCTGAAGTAAAAGCCCTGGCTATTCGTTCGAAAAACGAAACAGATATGCACCGAACTAAGGCCAAAGAGTATGAAAACAAGGCCATTGCATTGTTGCAAAAAGCACAGTCAGGAGCTATGGAACAAGCTGAAGCAGACAGACTTGCACAAAGTGCCCTTGAAAAAAAAGAAGAACATTCAAGAAGCCTTTCTGTATCGTTAGAAAACCAAAAAAAATATGATGCTTCTGTGGCGAAACTCGAAACTCAAATAAAAAGGCTAAAAAGCAACATTTCGAAATGGGAAAATGAAGCCAAAATATTGAAAGCAAGAGCCAAAGTAAGTAAAGCAACTAAGAGTGTAAACAAGCAATTAGCAGGTATTGATTCTTCCAGTACTGTTGCAATGCTTGAAAGGATGAAAGAAAAAGTAGAGAAAGAGGAGTCGATTTCTGAATCGTATGCTGAAATTGCAGATGAAAATGTTAGTGTTGATGAGGAGATTGAACTAGCCTTAGGAAGCGGAAGTTCATCTGATGCGCTTTCTGCATTAAAAGAAAAGCTTGCCTTAAAAGGAGGTGATGTAGAAGACGTATAGTTTTTTTGATTTTTGAATGTATTTAAAAGTTATATTGAACCACCCTCTCTTTGGGGTGGTTTTTTTATTTTAAGTCGATTAGAATCGTATATTTTAGCGGCCAAAGGTTTGTATAAAGAAATATTCAGCGCATTTCAACATAACTAATTGGCTAAAGATGCTACTTATTAATAACCAAAAAAATTTGTACTTTTAACATGAAGTTTTCAAACTAATTTTTACGATTATGAGGTAGTTTACACCAACCGCAAATTGACTTTATTCGCTATGCTCATGAGGCTAAAGGTTCTTCATTTACCCCGCCCCTAAAGGGTGTGAAGAAAATCAATTTGCTCCCTTTAGGGATGGGGCAAACAAAGTGATTTTCAGACCATTTCCTAGTTTTCGTATAAACTACTTGCTAGTCGTTCTTATTTTTGAAAATTGACAAGAAAAACAACCTTGATTTATTAACCAGTTTAGCCAAAGAACATTGTTGAATTAACTAATTGGCTATCAAACCATAATTTAAATGAGTGAATCGATATTAAATGCACTTGTCCATTTATTTGCCATTATAACCAACTTTACTGACACAAGGGTTTCCAGCAAAGCCCGTGACATTATCCATTCCTATTTAAAAAAGCAACTGAGTATTAGCCAGGCCGAAGAATATTTAAAAATCTTTGATGATTATTTAAAATTTTATGATTTGGCCAACACCAAAGTAGATAGTGAAAAAGGCAGGAAAAGAGGTGCTTTAAGTGCGGTAAAGGTGCTTAAAATATGTCAGCAAATAAATGAGAACCTGCATCAACGAGATAAGTTCATTGTTTTATTAAGGTTGATAGAGTTTGTTAATGAAGATGACATTATCACTGATACAGAGCTTGATTTTGTAGCCACAGTAGCCGAATCGTTTAATATTTTGGAAAACGAGTTTTTACAGATGAAAGCCTTGATAACCAACAATATTGATGACATTGAAGAAAAGGATCGGGTTTTAATTATTGATAAAGAATCGCAAATTGAGTCGGATGGTGAATGGTTTGATAAAAACCTGCCAGAGCAGGTAAAAAAACCAAAGCACATTGTTAACGAAAATCTTAACGGCCGAATTATTGTTTTAAATATTTTAAGTAACGACTTATATTTTTTCGCCTATTTTGGTAAAAGCATTCTTTATCTTCAGGGGCATAACGTAATTCCTGCAACCGGGTATATCCTTGATCATGGTTCTATTATAAAAGGTCCTAAAATATCACCTTTATACTATAGTGATATTGTTGCAAAATTTTTAGTTAGTCCTACACGTGATAAAATCGTTTTTACTGCCGACAATATAAGTTTTCGGTTTAAAAACAGTAAAAATGGTATTCAAAATTTCAGCTTTACCGAAGAATCGGGCAACCTGATTGGGATTATGGGAGGAAGTGGCGTTGGAAAATCAACACTATTAAATGTTTTAAATGGTAAACTGCCCTTACACACCGGAAATATTACCATAAATGGCTATGACATACACCGTGAAAGAGAATACCTTGAAGGAGTAATCGGCTACGTTCCTCAAGACGATCTTCTAATTGAGGAACTAACTGTATATCAAAACCTTTACTACAATGCAAAACTATGTTTCAGTAATTTTAATGAAACCGAGATAAAACAAGCAGTTGATAAAGTTTTGATTGATTTAGATCTTTTGGCAATAAAGGATTTGAAAGTAGGTAACCCGCTGGCAAAATTTATTAGTGGAGGACAAAGAAAACGCTTAAACATTGGTTTGGAGCTTATCCGCGAACCTTCTGTATTGTTTGTTGATGAGCCCACCTCAGGATTATCGTCCAACGATTCTGAAATGGTGATGTTATTATTGAGGCAGCAAGCATCAAAAGGAAAGTTGGTAATTGCTAATATCCACCAACCTTCATCCGATATTTACAAATTGCTTGATAAACTTTGGGTAGTTGATAAACATGGGTACATTATATACAATGGCAACCCCATTGACGCAGTGGTTTATTTTAAAGAAATAACCGAACATGTTAACGCCGAAGAAAGCGAATGCCCTACCTGTGGTAATGTTAACTCGGAGCAAATTCTTGAAATAGTAGAATCAAAGGTTGTTGACGAGTATGGCAGATTTACACGCAACAGAAAAAGAACCCCTGAAGATTGGTACGAAACATTTAATAAAAAGAAAGGCCAGGATTTAAAGCTAAAAAAGGAAAAAGAAAAACTCCCCAGCAATTTTTTTAAAGTACCAAATATTGAAAAGCAGTTTCAGATTTTCACTATCCGGAATATTTTATCAAAACTGACAAACAAGCAATATCTACTTATCAATCTTTTAGAAGCTCCCTTACTGGCCATAATCCTGGCCCTATTTACCAAATACCTTAAAGGTGGCGAATATATTTTTGCTGAAAACAAAAATCTTCCGGTTTACCTGTTTATGTGCATTGTGGTTTTTATTTTTGTTGGGCTTACAGTAAGTGCCCAGGAAATTATCCGCGACAGGCACATCCTAGAACGAGAATCGTTCTTAAACCTTAGCCACTTTAGCTACATTAATTCAAAAGTGGTGGTTTTATTTTTGATGTCATCCATTCAGGTTATTACTTTTGTGCTAATTGGCAACTGGATTCTTGAAATAAAAGGAATGACTTTTAGTCATTGGTTTTTATTATTCACCACAGCAGCCTTTGCCAACCTGATTGGCCTAAATATCTCTTCAGCATTTAGCTCCATTGTAAATATTTACATTTTGATACCTTTTATATTAGTACCCCAATTGTTACTTGGTGGTGCTATGGTTAGTTTTGATGATTTGCACGAAGGCATTACCTCAAAAAAACATGTGCCACTTATTGGCGATTTAATGGTTTCGCGGTGGGCCTATGAAGCTATGGCAGTAGACCAGTTTTCAACCAATCGATTTGAACGAATATTTTTTGAAGATGAAAAGGAAAAAAGCCGTCAACAATTTAAATCTGCATTTTTACTATCCGAATTACAAAATAAGTTAACCCGTTGTGAACTTAAACTAAAAAGCAAACGAAAAAACGGCTTTGACAACGAAATGCAGACCATTAGTAATGAACTAATTAAACTATCAAAAACCCCTGCTGTGAAGAGTATTAAAAAACCTGATTTCACCAAATTAAATGGCAATGCAGGTTTAAAAGATTTAGAAATAATAAAAAATTATTTAGATACATTAAAACTAACTTTTAACCGATTATCTTCGGAAGCAGGGAAACGAAGAGATGAAAAATACAAAAAGCTGGTTGCTGAAATGGGTACTGATGCAGTTTTTGAAATGCAACAAAATTATTACAATAAAAGCCTTGCTAATATTGTAATGAACAAAATGCAGTTAAAGAAAATTATTGAAATCGATAATGAGCTTATACAAAAAAAGGATCCAATATTTATGCAGCCAAAATCAAACATTGGAAGAGAACAGTTTTACATTTCAGAAAAAATGGTTTTCGGCTATACTTTCAATACTTATTGGTTTAATATAATAGTAATTTGGCTAGGAACCTTTCTTATGTACATTGCCTTGCTAAGAGACTGGTTAAAAAAGATTTTGGGACACTTTGAAAATATTAAAATCAGAAGACGTTCTAAAGAATAAAAATAAAAAAAACAGGTAATACCAAACCGCTATTAAAATGATTAAAAAGGTTTTGGTATAATGCCGAAGGATAAGTATGTTAGGGAATTTTAATTTCCGTTACATGATAACCATTC
>JBNKJW010000173.1:0-6598 GCA_050291445.1 Bacteroidales bacterium
TTTACTTCCTACGTTGATATTCTTCATTAGAAAAATGAGTGGTTTTATTCTTCTAATTTACTGAATATCAGCGTATTGACCAAATTTTTTGACGGTTATCTTACTGATTATCAGAAGTTTATATTTTTGTCATGTACTAAATTGAAAGATATAAAGGTTTAGGTGAAAAATGGGGCTTTAAGTTGACCAAAAAATACGACCGCAACTCAAAACTGATAGATGAAACAGAATACGACGGCTTTGGAAAAATCAAATACAAAGTAACATGGAAAAGAGATGCCAACGGTAAAATGATTGAGAAAGTTATTTATAATGCTGATGGCTCAATAAAAGAGAAAGGTACGTTTAAGTACAACAAAGCAGGGAAAGAAACAAAGCGTATTTGGTACAAAGCAGATAGCTCTATCAATTGGGGAAAGGAACAAAAGTATATGAACGATACTTTACTAACTGAAATCAATTCGTTTAATACAAACGAAAAAAAATCCAAGTATTCTTATAAAATTGAATACAATAATGAAAATCGCAGGGTTAAATTTAATTACGAATTATATGACTTTAAAGAAGTGGATGAGTATTTCACTTACAGCTACCCTAATGGACAAAAAACTGAAATAAAACACTTTAAAAATCAAAAACTGGTAGACAAAAAAGTCTATTTGAAATTTGACGGACAGCTCAAGATAATAAAAGGCGAAGAATATGATTCAATAGGAAACATGGTTGCACATTATGAGAGTAGCTATGATAAATATGGTAATGAAATTAGTTATGAAAAATACAAAATTACAACCAGTTTTGGTGAACAAAAGAAAATTCCTGTAGAAAAACGTCATACCGAAATTTCTTATCATGATGACACCCCTGATTTCACTATCAAATTTGATTACCAAATAAAAAAGAACAGCCAGAAAAAAAAGGAGAAGTACATTAGCTATAACATAAAAAGATTTGGCAGCAAAACACCTAATATTTATTTTATGCAAAAACCAGGAGTAACCGGAGGAAAAAAAGTTGAAATATATAAAGGCAGTATGCAAAGTTTTCAGGCTGAAATGAACAAACGCTTTTACCTGGAAGCTTATATTGTTGAATCAGGCAATTATATTGTTTTGGTAAAAAGCCCGGCCAAGTCAGGAATTTGGAGCCTTGATAATTGTCATGATTTCACATATTAACCAGGAAATTTTTAAAATGTATGAAACAACTAACATTATTAATTTTTGCAGCATTCTTAATGGCATGTTTGCCCAAAATGTTAAGGGCAAAACAGATACAGTCGCTGATTATGATGGCAATACATACAAAACAATAAAAATTGGCAAACAATGGTGGATGGCCGAAAACCTGAAAGTTACACATTATGATGATGGAACAGCGATTTCTTTGGTAACAAGTGATACGGCATGGGCCAGCCTGGGCAATAACAGCACCGACAAAGCCTATTGCTACCACAGCAACAACGAAAACGGTGAAAAAGATACTTATGGGGCATTATACACATGGGCAGCAGCGATGAACGGCGCAGGAAGCAGCTCAGCCAACCCAAGTGGCACACAGGGCGTTTGCCCTACAGGCTGGCATTTACCAAGCGATAAAGAATGGAAACAACTTGAAATGTATTTGGGCATGACCTAGGCTGAAGCTAATGGATTTAGGTTCAGGGGCACTAATCAGGGCAGCAAATTGGCAGGTAATGCAAACTTATGGGCAGCGTTCCGTGGTTTAAAAGCCAATGCTGAATTTGGCAGCAGCGGTTTTTCTGCCCTTCCGGGTGGCTCTCGTATGGACACCGATGATAAATTTATCGGTATTCATTATATGGTCAATTGGTGGACTACTTCATGGGGTGGTAGTAGTGATGCTGTCAACAGGAATCTACATGCATACCGTACCACAGTTTATAGTTATTACCACAGTAAGTAACGTGGGCACAGTGTTCGTTGCGTTAAGGATTAGGTTTGCATAGAAAGTTCATCGTATTAGCCCCTTGTTCTTTAAATACATAAAAACAAAAGAATATGAACTTAAAAAAGGACATGGTCATAAGATTAAGAAATTTGTATATTTGAGCTTGGCTCAATCGAAATTTGATAAAAATCCAAGTTCTAAATTCAAATTTCCAATTTCTAAAATCAATTGATAAAACAACTATCCATAATACTAATTCTTGTCTTACTAAAAGCCATTTTAGTAGCCCAAAAAAACTACGTGCATTTCACAGTAAAAGACGGCCTACCACAGATGCAGTGCATGAAGCTGTTTCAGGACAGTAAAGGTTATATCTGGATAGGCACCAAAGGAGGTATTAGTAGGTATGATGGAATAAGTTTTAAAAATTACAACGTTGATAACGGCCTTGGGCACAATCACGTAAGAGCTATTGCTGAAGATAAACATGGCCATATTTGGGCACTTACACGCAATGGGTTGTCTGTACTAAAAAACGACCAGTTTTATTTTCAAAATACTAAAAATGAAATCATTATCAATACCGGAGAATTAGTAATTGATGGTGAGGGTAATATGTGGATTATAGGTGGCACCTATCGAAATAAATTAATCCGTTTTTCAAAAAGCAAATACACCGTTGTTTTTTGGGGCGAAGAAAGGAAAGGGTATCTTTCAGGTTTATCCTTTGATGAAAAAACTAAAAAAATATTTGTCACTTGTTGTAAAGATAAAGGGTCTGTGCTTCATTCGTTTTATAAAAACGTGCATGACTCGACAGTATATAAAAATTCGATATTTATTGTAAAACACAAAGAAAAATGTGCGATAAAAAAAACAATTTGCGAATCCACAAGCAAGGTTGAAAGTGCTATTTTTAGTTTATCGGATAATGACACCACTGCATTAGCAAACTACAATGACCATGTCGAATTATTAACTCGTTTAAATGACAGTACACTTATTTTTACAGGCTCATTATTCAATGCGCAGATGCCTGTAAACTATCTGGTAAATGCTCAGTTAAAAGAAGATCCGGCAAAATTTGATCAAATCAACGATATTTTGCATGACAGCGAAGGCAACGTTTGGCTGGCAAGTGAAAAAGGACTTCTTAAACTTACACCTTTCTATAATTACTCGAAAGATGATAATATGCCAGACTATGTTTGGATGATACAAGAGGATATAGCTGGGAGAATTTGGTTTGCATCCTACAACAACATGTTTTTGTATTATATAGATAACGGAACCATTCATAAGTTTTCACAGAAATTTCAAGTAGGTGGTTTTTTCTTGGGTGGAACAAAAACTCAATCTGGGGATATCATCTTTTCGTATAATTCCGGGGTACAAAAATTTAATCGAAAGAGTTTTGAACATTTAAAATTTCCAATAAGTGCTGCCACTTTATCGGTTTTTGAAGACACTTTAACACGAAAGCTCTATTTCGGAACCTATGCAGGACTTTATATCATGGATAAAAAAGGCCTGTTTGAATTAAACACTCGCTTTAGAAAAAACAAGGATGAAATTATCCTGCAAATCGTAAAAAACAAGAAAAACGAACTCTGGTTTGTAACCAGAAAATCTTATGGCATCCTTAATCGGCCTGACACATTAGTAAGGCACAACGATGCCATTAAGGGTGCCATGTGCTTGTATTGTGATTATAAAAATAATTTATGGATTGGAACAGACAATGGCCTGTTTTTTTATAATTATCAGGATTTTATTGAAATCGGTCATCCTGAATTAAAAACAATGATAGGTTCAATTGTTGAAGTTGACAGCACACATTTAGTTTACGGTGGCCTTCGGGGAATCGGGGTACTGGATTTAATGAAGTTTTACGAAATCTACGAAAAAAAACAGATAGAAAGCACTGAAAAAAAGAATGTTGTATCATCTGCTTCTTTTTTCATTCAAGCAGAAAGTTTTGTCGATTATTACACACAATCACATGGTTTTCTGGGCGAAGAAATTGGCCAAAATGGAATTTTCAAGGATAGTAAGGGCACAATTTGGGTACCTACCAATAGCAATGTTGTAAAATTTCATCCTTCGGATTTAAAAAGGAACAATAAAACTCCATATGTGTACATTACAAATATTCAGGTATCAGAGGATCACATTATTTGGAAATCGATTAATAATAAAACGGAATTAAAACATTCTCTTACTAATATCAGGTTTGATTTTATTGGCATTTGCCATACTGCCCCTGATATGGTAAAATACAAATATCGTCTTAAAGGGTTTAGCGATGAGTGGGGTTTTGAGACTAAAGACCGAAGTGTAACATATACCAACCTGACACCCGGTGAATATACTTTTGAATTATTTGCTTGCAACAATAACGGTGTTTGGATTAAACAACCTGTTAGCCATAGTTTTGTGATTATGGCAGCCTGGTGGCAAACCCTCTGGTTTAAAACACTCGCAGTTATAATCATTTTTTGCATTACTTTTATATCAATAAGGCTTTTTTACCGAAGAAAAGTCTATCAGGCGGAGCTATCTGAGCGGCTTAACAACCTGCAAATTCAATCAATGCAATCGCAGTTGTACCCTCATTTATTGTTTAATACAGCCTCGGCGGCAGGTTCGGTTATTTACAAGGAGAATAAAGACAAAGCTTACGATTTTGTGGTTAAATTATCGCAGTTTATGAGGATGGCCCTTGATGGTACCAAAAAGTTTTACAGAAGCTTAAAAGAAGAACTTAATTTTGTAGAAAAATACCTTGAAATTCAAAAAATCAGATTTCCGGAGAGGTTTTCATATCAGTTAAAGATAGATAATACCATAGACTTATCAATGCAGGTGCCACAAATGATACTTCAAACCTATGTTGAAAATTCAATAAAATACGGCCTTGAACCATTAAAAGAAGGTGGAATTTTGAAAATTGAATTATCCAAATTAGACAATGAGACTCATTTGATTGTCGAAGATAATGGAGTAGGGATAAAAGTTGGATTGAAAAACAAGGAAAAAGGAACGGGTTCAGGCATTAACATTATGAACGAGATATATGAAATTCATAATCAAAGAAACAAAAATAAAATTAGTTTTGAACTGATAGATCTACATAAGAAAGGGGAAAAAGGAACTATCTCGAAGGTAACAATCAGAATGCACTACAAAAAAAAGTAAATGGGAGAAAAAATTAAAACATTAATAATCGAAGACGAACAAGAAGACCTTGACTTAATGAGCAACCTTTTAAAAGCCTTTCCTGAAATTGAGCTAATTGACACAGCGTGTGATGTTGAAACCGGGATCGCTGCGATATCGCACCACAAACCAGAACTTGTTTTTCTAGACATTAATTTGTATGGACGCACATCTTTTGAAATTTTAGATATTATTAAAAGATACAACATGCAACCAAAGGTTATTTTCACCACTGCACTCAACAACTATATGAATCAGGCGTTTAAATATGCCGCATTTGATTATTTATTGAAGCCCATTGACCGCAGTGAATTAAAAAACACAGTAAACAGATATTTAAAAAACATCGAACAACAAAATTTCAACAACAGCTATTCGAAATTTAATACAACCATAAAAAAACTGGTTTTTAATACAATAGAAGGTTTTGAAGTAATTAATCCGGATGAAATTGTTTACTTATGTACAGTAAAAAACCAAAGTTACACCGAGATATACCTGACTGATGGAAGTAAAGTAGTTGTTACAAAAGGCATTGGAGAAATAGAAGTCTTGTTACCTGAACTCATTTTTTTTAAAATTCACCGTTCCTTTATATTAAATCTAAAATTTGTAAAAAAAGTAAACCGCATCAGGGGAAAATGCTATTTGCAGGCAAGAGATAAAATGTACAGTATTCCAATTTCCAGAGAAAAATCTAAAACACTGAGAGAAAAACTAGGTTAATATAGAGTATACCATCCTCAATTAAGAAGCCAGAGTGTAAAAACTATACTAAATAGATATAAAAAAAGGCTAACCGATAAAATCAGCTAGCCTTATAAAAAAGTGGCGACGACCTACTCTCCCACGGTATGCAGTACCATCGGCGCTAATGGGCTTAACTTCTCTGTTCGGGATGGGAAGAGGTGTACCCCATTGCTATAGTCACCTTAAGTCTTTCAATATTATTATGACAATGATGTAAAGAGAAAAGCAAAAAGAACATAAGTGGAAAGTTTACGGGTAATTAGTATTGCTCGGCTTTGATGTTGCCACCTTTACACCTGCAACCTATCAACGTGATAGTCTTTCACGACCCTTAAAGGAAATCTAATCTTGAAGGGAGCTTCGCGCTTAGATGCTTTCAGCGCTTATCTCTTCCAAACGTAGCTACTCTGCAATGCAGCTGGCGCCACAACAGATACACCAGAGGTTTGTCCAACTCGGTCCTCTCGTACTAGAGTCAGGTCTTCTCAAATTTCCAGCGCCCACAACAGATAGGGACCGAACTGTCTCACGACGTTCTGAACCCAGCTCGCGTGCCACTTTAATGGGCGAACAGCCCAACCCTTGGGACCTTCTCCAGCCCCAGGATGTGACGAGCCGACATCGAGGTGCCAAACCGCTCCGTCGATATGAGCTCTTGGGAGCGATCAGCCTGTTATCCCCGGAGTACCTTTTATCCTTTGAGCGATGGCCCTTCCAT
>JBNKJW010000174.1:0-29986 GCA_050291445.1 Bacteroidales bacterium
AAAAAGAAAAGTCATAATCATACCATCTCTGCACTGAAAATTTCTTAAAATAACCCGTTATTATTTCAAAATTTTCAGTGCAGATCTAGCATAATTATGACTTTCTGTGCCCATTATTTTACATCGAACTCAGGTTATTAAGTAAACTTTAGCACTATTACACATTAAAGCGGATATTTAAAATATCACCGTCCTCCACAATATATTTTTTACCTTCAACATGCAATTTACCAGCGTTTTTACATGCTAGTTCCGAGCCCAACTCAATAAAATCATTGTATTTCATTACCTCTGCGCGTATAAAACCACGCTCAAGGTCGCTATGGATTACGCCAGCAGCTTCAGGGGCAGTAGCACCTTTTTTAATCGTCCACGCACGTATTTCTTTTTGTCCAACTGTAAAAAAAGTTTCCAGGTTAAGCATTTTGTAGGCAGCCCTAATCAACTTATTTACACCGGGTTCTGCTAAACCAGCATCTTTAAGAAACTCAATTTTATCCTCCTCATCCTCTAACTCTGCAATTTCCGATTCAATTTGGGCGGCAATTACCAGCACCTCTTCACCCGAATCTTTTAAATGTTCTTTTACCTGCTCAACATATTTATTTCCTGTGGCAGCCGAAGCATCATCAACATTACAAACATACAAAACAGGTTTAGTTGTAAGTAAAAATAAATCACCCACTAACTTTTGCTCTTCTTCAGATACTTCAAGTGTGCGTACATTTTGCAGGTTTTCAAGGTGCTCTTTGTATTTTGCCATTATTTCAAGCCCTTTTTTAGCATCCTTGTCGCCTGTTTTTGAAAGTTTTTCTAAGCGAGTTATCTTTTTTTCTACCGACTCAAGATCTTTCACTTGCAACTCAAAATCAAGAATTTCAATATCGCGTACAGGGTCAACAGAACCCTCAACATGAGGCAGGTTATCATCATCAAAACACCTTAAAACATGGATAATAGCATCAGTGTTACGCATATCGCCAAGAAACTGGTTACCAACACCTTCGCCCTGACTGGAGCCTTTTGCCAAACCAGGTAAATCGACAATATCGACCACCACCTGCACGTGTTTTTCAGTTGGCTGTAATTTTTCAAGTTCTTGCAGGCGAGGATCAGGCACTTTTACCATTCCAATATTTGACTTTGAAGTACTAAAGCTATAATTGGTAATTTCCGCCTTTGTGTTTGAAAAGCAATTAAAAATGGTTGATTTTCCTGTGTTGGTCAAGCCAACAATCCCACAACTTAAACCCATGATTCCTGATTTTTAAATTTAGGGTGCAAAAGTACGGCAATAATTTAAATGTAGCAATAGATGCCTGCAATCATATCTTCAAGTTTAAACCTTTTTTTCAAATAATAGCAACTTTGATTATAACTTATTACATAAATTTAGCAAACTGACAATTGATATTGCCACTAAAAACATTAACAAAATGAAAAAGGTTTAAAGATTACAATTATTGTAATTATGGTGAATATTGCTATCCCTTTAATTACTGCACTGTCTATTGATGGGAAATATGCTGTAGAGCGTGAAGTTTGTTTATGGGCATGGAAAAAATGATTGCAGATAATTCATACTTAGCCAGTTTGAAATATTGTAAATTGAAATTTTAATCAAAATTAAATCCAGGCAAACATTTTAAGACTTACCTGGATTTATTAAATTTGCCGCTCATCTGAAAGGCAAACAATGAAAACAGAAATCTATTTTGTTCGTCACGGACAAACTAAATGGAATATTGAGAAACGTTACCAGGGAAACGGAGATTCGCCCTTGACAGAACAAGGCATCCATCAGGCTAAGGCACTTGGCAAACATCTGCAACCAGTTCATTTTGACGCTATTTATTGCAGCCCCTTGGGCCGGGCACAAGCTACAGCTAAAATTATAAAAGAACAGCGTGATCTGGAAATAATTACTGTTAATGATTTTCAGGAGATTGATGTTGGAGCCTACGAAGGTCGTCTTTATGATGAGATGAAGAACGAAAACCCAGACTTGTATCATGGCTTCTGGAAATCGCCTGACAAATTTTGGCCTGAAACTGGAGAATCATTTTCAGATGTAGTTAACCGCACCTACCCTACCCTGCTTAAAATTATTGAGCAACACCAAGGTGAAAGATTATTAATTGTAAGCCATGCGGTAGCCATTATGAGTATTTTAAACAAAATTGCAGGTATTCCGTTAAACCGCTTTTGGGAAAAAATGCTTCACCAAACAAGTTTGAGTATTGTGGAGTTTGAAAAAGGAGAATTTTCCATTGCAAAATACGGATGTACAGAACATTTATCAACTAGCTTATAAAACGGTTCCCTGAATATTCTTTGTTTTGTTCCATTTTTATCCGGAGACGAGCCTTATTTTCAATATGCTTTGTTAGCTTTGTATTGCCAGGAAATCAAGTTCTTTGAGTCTTTATTAAATTTCAGTAATTACATAAATTTCTCCTTCTTCAGTTCCAGCATAAAGTGCCCCGCTTGCATCAATTACGGGCTGACTATACCCCAAACCTAATGTATACTCCCAGATAAAAGCTCCCAGGTTTGATACTGACATTAATTTGTTGGTATCAATGGTTCCAAAATAAATACATCCATCTGCGTCAATAGTAATTGGAGCGGTGACTTTCCCGCCTGTATCGTAGTTCCATTTAAGGGTTCCATTGGCATTTACTGCATAAATATGATTATCTGCACAAGCAATGTAAATGGTTCCATCATTTGCCAGCGAAGGACGGTTTATTGCAGCATCAGACAAAGCATACTCCCACTTTTTTTCACCATTTAAACCCACAGCCAGCAATGAATTCTCAGAACCTACATAAGCTGTACCATCAGTGCCCACAATCGCCTCGTAATTAATGTCTTTTTCTGCCGGATATTTAAAAAGTAATTCCCCTGTTGGCTTTATAGCGTATAAATTATCATCATAATCAATTACATAAATGGTTCCGTCTGGTGCAATGGAGGGTGAAGAGTAACTTGAGCTTGCCAAAGGATAAGTCCATATTTTTTGCCCGGCTTTGTTAATAGCAAACAGTCCACCGGATTTGTCAACAATATAAATAGTTCCATTTGATCCAATTGCCGGAGCTCCGAATATTCCTCCTTCGTGATTGTCGGGTAATTCAAATTCCCACTTTATGTTCATTGATTCATCTAGCGCCACCAACTTGCCATCAGTATAATTCTGAACACCATACTGATCGAACCCTCCCACATAAATAATTCCATCTTTTGCTATCGGAGGAATATTTCTTAAATATAAGGTAGCTTCATATTCCCATTCAAAAGTCTGTGTATTTGAAAACTTCAAAACACTAACCCAGGCACCGCAATAAAGATTACCAGCTGCATCAAAAGCCGGGGATAAAGCATCGGAATGATGAATTCCTGGTGATGTATTGTATATTAATTTAGCATTTACGCTACCTGGCCCCTTGTAAACACTTTGTGATGTTCTTCGTGAATCGTGCCCCTCGCAAGGCCATGGTGAGTTTACCAGACCTAACATGCCGGTTTCATCATAAACAACAGGATCTTCATTTACTTTTGTGTCTTCTTTGCTACAAGAAAAAAATATTGTAGCGACCATTGCCAATATTAATAGTTTGTTACTAGGTTTCATATTCTATTTTTTTGAGTTTTGATTTAATTTACTGTTTTGTTGCCGTCCAACTACCATCATCAGACATTGTGGGGTAGGCGTAATCACCGCTTCCCTGATTATTTATTAAAGTACCTACAAACTTTATTATACCGGCTACATCGCCAAAGAAAACTACATTTCCACTAACCTGTCCGGTTAAATCTGCATTGCTCATTCCAATTTCAGGTACGTTGATTGTCCCGCTAAGCGTTTCGCCCTCCTGCACTACACTAACGGAAAACGTGCCGGAATAGGATGCTTCTTCGCTTTGCCAGCTGCCTTCCCATGAGCCAGAAAAATCGGCTGTTGCCGTGGTTACTTTTGTTGCGTTAATCTGGGTAGTTCCGGCACATTGAAAACCAGATGTGCTCCATGTCCAACTGGCAGCCCCGCTAATACCAATACCCTCACTGTTTGTCTTTCCGCTAAAATCAATTACTGTATTTCCACTACTGGTTGGAATAGTTCCATTCCATTTAACAACATCGCCATTTAATGTTCCGTTTAACTCTTTAGCTATTGGATAAATAGTGATTTTTAGCTCATTGCCAATCTGCACTGCCGAAAATATTTCTGTTACAGTTTCGGTTTCAACACTTCCATGGCAATTTCCCGTAATGGTTTCGCTTGCAATCCAGAAACCACTAACATCAATTGATAAATCAGTTGTATTTTCATCTTCCTTTTTGCAATAAGAAAACAAAATAGTGATTGAAAAAAGGATGAATAATACAAAGTGTAATTTGCTAATTTTAGGATGATTAGCTTTCATAATTATTGGTTTTAAGATTAATACTAGAATAAATAAAACAGCTTTGCTGCTCATTTTAAAAGCCTAAAATTAACTGAATTAAGTATTTGAATTTTCGTTAAGGGATGAACTACAAAAAAAAGGGATGAATAACAAATAGGATAGGATTAGTAACTATTATAGGCTTCTTTCTCTTTTTTGTTTACACAATGAGCAATTTCATCTTTTAGCTGCCTTGAAACGGGTATTTGTTCTTCAAAATCATGGAGGAATAGCTTATATCCATTTGCAGAACTGGTTAAGCATTTGGCTTTTTCAAGATTGACAATAAAACTTTTATGACATTTTTTGAATTCAGGGAAATCAGTAAGCATTTGTACAGTCGATTTTAAAGTTAACCTTATTAATTTGTGCTTAAGGGCTTTGTTTTCGGTAAAATACACATCAATGTAATTATCTGCACTTTTAATATAATACAACTCTTTCCTGGGCACCTGTAATGGACTTTTATTGTTCTCTGGCATAAATTCTATTAAACAATTTCTTGTACCGCTTGCGTTTGTGTTTACCTTTTTTAGCCTTTGCTTTAGCTGAAAATTATAGTGTATCATAATCATAAATAAACTTATGATTGTCCCCAGGCTTAGCGTGTACCCTTGCATTTGGAAAAAGTAACTTAAAACAAAATCGCCACCATTAAACACCAACAAAACCACAAAGGCATTTACAATTCCAATAGATATCAGAAGCCATGTATTCCAGATTATGGTTCTTCCAATGGTAAAATGTTTAAAAATATACTTTTGCAGAACAAAAAGGTTTAAAAACATGACTAGTGCTGTAAGCAAGCCATACAACAAACACAATTTTAAAACATAGGACAAAGGGGTGAAGATGAAGCCAAAAGGCCTGAACATAAATATGAAAAGAGAAACAAAAAGGGCAGGAATGAAGATAAAATAAATCTGCAAACTTTTGCTCTCGAATAAATCATAAGGTTTCGACAAGATATTTTTAATCTTGTTTAGCATTATCAGCTTTGGTTTTTGTCTGCAAAAGGCGATGTCTTCTACTACAGGTAATAAAAAACACTGTCTGTTTAGCTAGATTAGTATTAGGGTTTTATCAACTTAAAAGTAAGCATTATAGTGTCAATTACAAAAACTATGCTGGAAGTTGAAATAGTAGAGACACCACACGTAGTGCCTCTACAAAACTTAATACATAAAAACCATAAAAATAATTATTCCTTCTGAAACTCCTGTTAATATTGACATTCCTAAAATATCTCGGACTTTTAAACTAACAAAACTAAGCAGGCTGATAATGGCAATGATTACAGCTATTAAAATTTCTGTGGTAGTGATGGTGGATAGTATTTTTACCATTATCACAAAAACCACTGCTGTTATAACAGCAATTAAAGAGTACAAGGCAATTTCTTTTTGGGAATAATCGTCTTCGGAAAATTTTCTTACCCAGTCTTTAATTACAGTTAATAAGAATATCAATGGAACAACCGATAAAAAAGGTGCAAAAAACACTTTTATACCTTTGCCGATATGCATTTCATTATAAGTTAAAAAAGTAAGGCTGACGGTAAAACATTCTCTTTTCAGTGCTTTTGGCTTACTATTTTTTCAGCGTATTTCACCATATTGCCATAATGGAGCGAATAAATCTACCAGTCTGCAAATTACTCAATAAAAATAAGCCTCCCCCGCTAAAATCCAATAAATGAAGCTCTTTTAAACGGGTCGGGTTTTAACAAGATGGCTTTGTTGGCTGGGGCGCCAGGTTGGATGAGAAGAAAGTCTAAAAAAAAGCGCTAAAACACAAGTTACGCTGGCGCTAAAATTGCGCCATGCAGACTTGTGGTTCCATATTAGTAGCCATCATTTTTTCTGTTTGGCCAGAATGACAATCTTCCTTTTAAATAAATGAATTCCAAACTCGCCTCTCTTATACTACAAACAAACTCATTATTATTTATCCAGTAAAATTGGGTAAGCGAATTTGAATAACCCTTTGAAAAATGAACCGAATAGTCATACCATTTATCTTTTCTTATTCTGAAAAAGTAATCAAGAGTCCCCCCCTGTCCTTCATCTATCCCAGCCAGTTTATACTTTTTGTTTGGTGAATAGCTAATATACTTTGGGTTGTCTGTAATTTGTCCTGTTATTAAGGAAATAGAATAATCTGAATGCAAATCGGATAAACAAATTACTTTTTCTCCTGGATAATAATAAGTTATGGTTCCAGTTTCTTCCTCCGGGTATTCATCTTCCCAACTAATTTTTTGCCCAAAATCGTTGGTGAAACTTTCTATTTTGTTACTATTTTTAATCCAGCTTACTCGATGTTTCAAGCTCTCTCTAATTTTTGCATTATCAGTAATAGCCAATGCATCAGACACCCCTTCGAAAGCAGGCTCGGTCGATTTGGATTTTAAGTTCGAATAATCCGAATAGCTTATTGTATCTATAGTAAGTTTGAGGCTTCCAATCTCACTGATTGGCTCCAAAAAACCATTAAATACATAGCCCATTTTTTTATACGGACCATATTCAATTTTAACCCAGTTCCCACCTAAATAAGCCCCATTATCAGGTATAATTAAAGATTTTTTGGTGTGTTCTGTAACCGCAACTATACTTCGATAAGGAAGTTTTCCGGTTTCACTGCCAGATAAAGCTGGCTGGTTTCGTACTTTTAGACCATTAGTGGCGGTTACCCGGTATTTTGGGGCAATAAAGTTGGCAACTCCCTTGCTTTTTTTCACCTTTTTCGATTCATACATATTAAAAATTTCAGGCCCTTTTTCAAGTACTTCCTTATGCATATTTGAAAGTGATTCCTCTGGTATAATAATTTCGCCTGAAGGCTTAAAAATAAAAACTTGCCCATTATACATATAATTTATCCGGACAGCTCCATTATGAAACCCGTTTTGTTCAAGACATATTTCTGTTTTACGCTCAGCTTTAAGAGGCGAATCGGAGATATACGAGAGTTCAAATACCTGAAACCTTGGAGAGCTGTCTAATAAATTGAACCTCTCACAGCATATTTTATTTCCGTTTTCAAAAATTGTAAAATCGCCACGAGAGAAACTCCAAGGCTCATCTTCAAAAACATACGCTAAATAGATAACACCTTGAAGTTTTACTTTTGGATATTCATCCAAAAGTATCTTTTGAACATTTATTGAGAAAAAATGCTCGGCTTTTACACTTGAAACGCAATAAGAAATGCAGATAAAGAATAGCAAAATGTATTTTATTATTTTCATAAATCGTATTTGATGTGAAAGATTGTTTATGTGCAAAACTATTTTAAAAATAGCAACTACCGAAATAATAATACCGATTTTACTTTCAAAATAGTCCAATTTCAACAAAGCCTCATTTGACTATTTTCAAGTAGTATCGGCATTTACAATTGCTATTCATATTTTGTCATTGGATTAAAATATAAATGCAATTGGTATAAGATAGCGGATAATAGCTTTTCCTTTCTTTTTTAGGTTTAGCTTTGGTTTTGGTAGGATTATTTTAAAGGTTTGGGAACAGAGCATTGTTTTTGTGATTAATACAGAGAATATTTATGCAATAGGTAGTTCAGGAATTGCTAGTCAAAAGCCACATTTGAAAACACCAGACTCGAAGTGCGTGTATCACTATATACATTATATGAAATATTTCTTCTACCACAATCATGGATGCCATTATTTTGTACAAGCATATCTGAATCCCATACCTGTAGTCCAATTGCCGAGGCTGCACCTTTTGCCCCCATGTAACCAATGTGGCAGTTTTTAACCTGCAAACCATGCACTTCGTATGCCATTGGCCCCCATCAAAACCATATTTAAGAGCAAATATCAGTTCCATGTTCTCCAGTTTAACATGTTCTTTTGGATTGTACGATGCCATTTTTATGGCCGCAAACCGTTATGGGACCTTCACATACCGATATCTTGTACCAGGATTTTCTGTAGCATAAACGTAAATATGATTATCTTCTCAGCACCAATCATATTCCTTATCCATTAAATCAAACCCATTGTCTCGATTGCATTCACAACTATCCTTTGGGGCTCCTTCGCTGTTTAGGTGCAATTCTTCCATGTTTCCCCATGTAATGCTGCTATTGTTTTCTCCAAAAAAGATGCTGGCAGGATGATTGGTGACTGTGTGCCCTTCTCTTTCCCTGGGTGCAGATACAGTACTTTCAGCTCTCCAGATATTGGTCTTATCTAAGAACCAGACTTTTAACCCTCAATACCATAACTTCAGCTTTATCTACAAGCCATGAAATTTAATAAATTAGTTGCCAAAAACGAAAACCCTAATTAGTTACAGCATTGTTTCAAAAGAAGAGTAACTTTTGAAAAGAAAACTGCTTAACAAATACAATTAGAAAATAAAAGAAGGGTTTTGTCCTACAATCAATGAAGCCAAAGAACTTACCAAACCATTATTTTGTTAAAACAGTCAGTTGACTTTCGTTGAATTATATTGTAACTTCCTGTTTCTAAAATTCTAACTAAACTACCAACATCATGAAAACATTCATTAAAAACCTTTTGCTTGCTGCTTTGGCTATTGCTTTTTTTGCCTGCGAAAAATCTGATATCCAGACTGAAAGCAAAGAACCTGTTATACAGTATGAAACTGAAGCAATGACCGGGCTTAAAAGCCATGCCACACATTCTCCTCGTATGGCCCTGTACCTTGATGGAATTGATGATTACATTATGGTTCCTGACGCTCCGTCATTGGATATGACCACCAGCTTTACTATAAGTGCCTGGGTTTACATGGACTCTTATGTTGAATGGGCCAGTGTAGTTACTAAAGGTGGAGTTGCAGATGAAACAGTTGAAAGCTTCAACAACTACACCTTGCACCAAAGTGGTAATAATGGAGGCGGCACTTTACCTTACGACACCGAATACGGACACGCACGTTTCAGCAACGGATGTGTTTCCTTATCGGCACCAATGCCTGAGTCTGGAACAGTTATTCCATTGAGAGAATGGCACTATGTAACTTTAACTTTTGATGGAGCAAATCTGAAATTTTATTTAGATGGACATCCTGACGGAACTCATGCTTTTGCTGGGCCACTTTGTCCGAATAATCAACCACTATACATTGGAGCTGATTTTCCAGGAGGCAATGAATTCTGGCATGGTGCAATTGATGAATTAAGAATATGGGATGTTGCTTTATCAGATGCACAGGTTTTGGAAGCAGCTGCAGGTATTGGCAGGCTACTGCAACTAAACCTTGTTGGCTACTGGCACTTTAATGAGGGCGCAGGAACAACCCTTACTGATTATTCAGGATTAGGAAATCATGGAATAATAATGGGTGGGGCAGTTTGGTTGCTATAAATTACGCTTTCCGAAAAAAACTATTAGCAAAGGAAGCAAACTTTGTAAAAGAAAAAACTTACCAGGTTTTATAAACCTGGCAAGTTTGCTTTACTGTGCAATTCATTTATTTTTTAAATCCGTAGATAGCTAAATCACCTAATTCTGCTTCAATACGAAGCAATTGGTTGTATTTAGCCATACGATCAGAACGGCTCATAGAACCTGTTTTAATTTGACCAGAGTTAGTTGCCACAGCAATATCAGCAATAGTAGCATCTTCAGTTTCACCTGAACGGTGCGAAGTAACTGAAGTAAATCCAGCACGGTGAGCCATTTCAATTGCATTCAAGGTTTCAGTTAAAGTACCAATTTGGTTTACTTTAATTAAGATAGAGTTTGCGCTCTTTTCTTTGATACCACGTGCTAAATAATCAACATTGGTTACAAATAAATCATCACCTACTAATTGAATTTTATCACCAATTTTTTCAGTAAGGATTTTCCAACCTTCCCAGTCACCTTCGTCCATACCATCTTCGATAGAATCAATTGGGTATTTGGCAGCTAATTCAGCAAGGTAATCAGCTTGTTCGGCCTGAGAACGTTTTGCACCTTTTTCACCTTCAAACAATGAATAATCATAAACACCATCCTTGTAAAACTCTGAGGCAGCGCAATCAAGAGCAATAGTAATTTCTTCTCCTGGTTTGTACCCAGCAGCTTCGATAGCTTTGATGATAGAATCCAAAGCATCCTCGGTACCATTTAGTGCAGGTGCAAAACCACCTTCGTCACCAACAGCAGTACTTAAGTTTCTGTCGTGCAATACTTTTTTCAGGTTATGGAACACTTCAGCACCCATTCTGATAGCTTCTTTGAAAGAAGGGGCACCAACCGGACGAATCATAAACTCCTGGAAAGCAATAGGGGCGTCTGAGTGAGAACCACCGTTAATAATATTCATCATTGGAACTGGAAGAGTTACTGCATTAGTTCCACCAATGTAACGATAAAGTGGTAATCCTGTGTATTCAGCAGCAGCTTTAGCAACAGCTAACGAAACACCAAGAATTGCATTTGCTCCTAATTTGCTTTTAGTTTTGGTTCCATCCAACTCAAGCATTGCTTTGTCAATACCAACCTGATCAGTTGCAGGCATTCCAATTAATTCAGGTGCAATTTTTTCGTTTACATTTTCAACGGCTTTTAAAACACCTTTACCAAGGAATCTTGATTTGTCACCATCACGAAGTTCTAAGGCCTCGTTTTCTCCAGTTGAAGCACCTGAAGGCACAGCAGCACGTCCTACAATACCACTGGCTAGTGTAACTTCAACTTCAACTGTAGGATTCCCTCTGGAATCCATAATTTCTAACGCTTTAACAGCAACAATTTCCATTTTAATTCTCTTTTAATTATTTAATTTATTTAGAAATGTAATTTATTACATTTATATCCTGAACCGCAATTAAACCTGCTGAGTTGGATTTTTCAAACATTTTTTCTACCACCTCAGCAAACTTTGTAATTTTATCTTTGTCATCAATTATCTCAATTTTTATTGGCAAATCTGATGACAAAGTAAAAAGCTTGGTTGAATGCACCATTGTATTTGCCCCGAATGACATTACGCCCCTAAAAACAGTGGCTCCTTTTAATCCGGCTTTTTTGGCAGCATAAACAATTGCCTCATACAATGGCCGGTGATTATATTTCTCTAAATCACCTGTATAAATGCTTAACAGCAAACTTTCGGTCATCACTTGGTTATTAGTCTATTTGCTTATTAGTGTATTTGTATATTATTTCAACTTTTCTTCTTGATTTCTAATATACCAATTTCCAATACACAAATTTCCAATTTCTAAGTTCTTATCAATTGTACACCTAAATATACGGCAAGCAAACCTAAAATCAAACTTAATCCTATATAAAGTGCTGAGAACAAAAATTGCTGAACATTTAACATGGCAAAATTTTCATAGGCAAATGAAGAAAATGTAGTAAACCCACCACAAAATCCTACAGCCAAAAAAACTCTCCATTCTGCAGATAATATTTCACTTTGCTCCGAAAGTGCATAAATAATCCCGATTAGGAAACTACCAATAATATTAACTGCCATTGTTCCAAGAGGAAAGGTGGTTTCAAAAGTTTTTTGCATAAGTTGGCTAACCAGATATCTTGAGATACTACCAATAAACCCACCGGTGCCAACTAACAATATAACCTTCATTTGCTCTGCTAAACCAAATTACCCCTAAGATAATTGGCGCAAATATAAATGATTTTTACCAATTTAAACTATTCTGAAGATTTTTTGAACAGATTAACTTTAATTTAACAGTAAATGACCCCACATCTCCTAAATTAGATATTTATAAAGTATTTCTTTTAAAGTTTCATAGCTGATAGATTTTGTGATAAAGTCGTTACATTCAGCAGCAATGGTTTTATCTCTTTCTTCGTCTGTTGTGTAGGCAGTTTGCGCAACAATTGTCAGGTTTGAGGTTTACATTTCTAATTTCGGTGGATGCTTCAAGCCCGTTCATCACAGGCATTTTAATATACATTAACTATTCTACTCAAAAACAAGCTATTTGAAATAAAAATCGTATTTTTTTTAAATTAGATGTAACCTTTTTTTTTATTTGAAGTATTTAATACAGATTAGCTAAAAATTGAATGGGTGATTGATCAATCAGATGAAATAATTATGACTGAAGTCAGGCAAGGAGATTTAGACAAATCGGCCTTACTGTTTGAAAGATATCAGACAAAGGTGTACAATTACTTTTTAAATACTTGTTTTAATGAACAATTAAGCATGGACTTGGCACAAAACACATTTTACAGAATGCTGCATTACAGAAACAGCTACAAAACCGAATTAAGTTTTAAAAGCTGGCTGTTTGGGATAGCAAGAAACGTTTTTCTTGATAATGTAAAAAGCAAACATTCGAAAACAGATTCTTTAGAAAAACTCAATTACGAAAAACACTCTGATAAAAATGAAGTCATTAGTAAATTTGAAAACGAAGCACTTTATAGGGCTTTAAACAGGCTGAGCGATGAAGATAGAGACCTAATTGTTATGAGCCGTTTTCAAAACATCAAATACAAAGAAATAGCAGAGATTCACGGATTGTCTTTAGCTGCTGTAAAGGTTAAAGTCCACCGGGCAATTAAAAAGCTGCGTGAGTTCTATTTTAAAGATGATATAACAATTAACATTAAATCGAACTAAAAAAAACACCATGAACTGTACTACTGTTTCAAATTATATAATAGATTATATCGACAAAAAGCTTGATAACAAAACCAGTGCAGAAATCACTAAACACATGGAAGGCTGTTCTTCCTGTAGGATAGAATTTGAGCAAACGAAGGAGGTTTTCTCATCGATTGAAAACATGCCTCTTAAAAAACCCAATCAGGAACTAAAGACAAGCTTTCTGAATACACTTCAAGCAGAAAAATCCAAACTAAAAATAACAACACAATACACTGATAATAAAATAGTTAAACTAAAAAAATACAAAACTTTATGGCAGGTAGCTGCAGCTGTTTTACTACTGATTTCTGGCTATTTAGTGGGCTATAACTCAAGCATAAAATCGGTAAGAGACAATCAGGTGACCGAAATGCAAAACGATATTGCTGAAATGAAACAGCAAATGTATGCCATTAACCTGCTAAAAAATGAATCGGCCAGCCAAAGAATTAAGGCTGTAAATTACACCGAAGAAATCCAAAGCCCAAGTAATGAAACTATTGAAGCACTTATCAATACCTTAAAGACCGATCCTAGCTCAAATGTCAGGTTAGCGGCTGTTTATTCACTTTCAAGGTTTAAAGACAACCAAATGGTAAAAAATGCCTTCATTAATACCTTAAATCAACAGAATGATCCTATGGTTCAAATAGTTATCATCAACCTACTGGTTGAAATGGAGGAGGTAAAAGCAGTGGATGAATTAAAGCAGCTACTAAAAAACAAAGATTTGCAAGAGGACGTAAAATCACAAGCTGAACTTGGGGTTAAAATACTTTCGTAACAAAAACTTATTGTTGGCAAGTCGACACCAACAATACTAACAGACAAATAATTTGGTAACTTTTAAAAAAATGAAAAAATGAAAACAATAAAATCAATATTTTCTATCCTTCTTATTCTAGTAATTGTAAATGCTTATTCTCAAAATGAAAAGATAACAATTCACGCAAAAAAATTTGAGATTCAGCTAAAAGATATTCAAAATTCGAAACTTGAACTTTTAGGTTTGGCAGGAGATATCACAATCACAACAAATAAGAGCAATAAAGTTGTAATTGAAGCAAATGGTATTAAAGAATTACCCGAAAGAGCCAAAGGGCTTAAAAGGGTTGGTGCCGGAGGTGAAGACAATACCGGTGTTGGACTTAACATTGACCAATCTGACAATACAATTAGATTAACAGGAGCTGTAGCAATGCGCTCTGGGATTGATTACAAAATAACTGTTCCCGAAAACCTAAAAGTAAATTTACAATTGGGAATGTTTAATAATGGAAATGTTAAAATCAATGGATTAAACACAGATCTTGAATTAGATGTTAAAAACTCTGACATGAAACTCACAAACATTACAGGTCCTACTGTTATAAGTAGCCTAAGTGGTGATATTGAAATTGTGTTTTCAAAAGTAAATCAGTCAAGCCCCTTTTCTATTAAAGCCATTAGTGGTGATATTGACTTAAGTTTACCTGATAACACACCTGCAAACCTTGAGTTGAGCAGTATGAGCGGAGGAGTCTACACCGACTTTGACATTAAATCAGAAAATGAAAAGGCTGGAGACCTTAGCTATATTGGAGGAGGTACAAAAGTGCGCTCAAAAATTAACGGAGGCGGCGTAAAAGTAGCGGTATCGGCAATCAGTGGCGATATTTACCTTAGGAAAAAAAAATAGTTCTTGAGATTGAGATCAAGATCAAAGTTAAGATTGACCCTTCGACTACAATAAGGGTGACAGGTTAAGGAATTGGAAGCAAGCAGCTCTCAGTTATCAGACCGCGTATGCTGTAACCAGAAACCAACTACTAGCAAACAGCAACCAGTATTTACAAACTTTTAAACTAAATTTACAATGGCAACATATATAATTAAACTTCAATTAATAGCTTTAATGCTAATTGGAGCTTTTCCTGAGCTTAATTTTCCTACCCAGGAGGTTTTTGAAAAAAATGTAGAATTAAAAAAAGGGCAAAAAGTAAAACTTGAACTAAAATTTGCCGATGAAATAAATATTAAAACCTGGGATAAACCAGAACTATACATTAAAGTAAGGGTAGAACACAACTTTAAGGAAAAACTTGAATTTGAGCTACTTGAATTTAATGCAAGCAATGAAGTTGAAATTGAAGAAAAAGTAAAAAACCTTGAAAATCGTAAGCACATCAACATGAATGGCAACCACCATGATGGTGACTGCATAGAGCTTGATATTGATTATGAGGTATATCTTCCAGCCAATGTTGAACTATCTGTTAATTCAATAAGTGGAAATATTGATGTAAAAAAAATGAACAGCTCGCTAAACCTCGAAACCATAAGTGGTTTTATTGATGCAGCTATCGATCCTTCAAAGGGTTACAATTTAAAATGCAGCACTATTTCAGGTTCTATCTATTCCGATTTAAAATTTGAAACAAATAAAAAAATTAAGGCCGACATTGTTGGAAGTAAATTAAATACCAGTATAAACGGAGGTGGAAAGCAATTGAAGCTAAAAACAATAAGTGGTGATGTATATTTAAGAAAGAGATAAAGGATAAGTGAAGTATAGTTTTAATAGCCATCAGTTAATTCTGGCGGCTTTTTTATATTTGCAAAACAGTTTAATAAAAACAATTATAAAAAAAACTAATAATCATGAAAAACTATGCTTTACTCCTTTTAATCTTAACCAGCTTGTCGTTTGCAAGTCACAACCCAGCCTACATCATTTACAACCAAAAAGGGAAAGAAACGAAATACCTTAAAATGATAAAAGACTTACAATCAGCCGATTTAGTCTTTTTTGGGGAATTACACACCGACCCAATTTCTCATTGGTTACAACAAGAGATAACAAAAGAGCTTTATGAAAACAAAAAGGAAAACCTTGTTATTGGTGCTGAAATGTTTGAAGCCGATCAACAACTTATTTTAAACGAATACCTGGCTGACAATTTTTCTGCAAAAAAATTTGAAGAAGGCACCCACTTATGGAGCAACTATAAAACTGATTATAAACCAGTTGTTGAATTTGCTAAAAAAAATGGGTTAAAATACATTGCCACAAATATCCCCAGAAGATATGCTTCGATTATTTATAAAAAGGGGTTTGAAGGTTTAAAAGAGTTGAGCACAGAAGCAAAAAAACTTATTAGTCCCAACCTTGAAAAATTATACGATAAAAATGTGGCCTGCTATGCCGAAATGATGGAAATGGAGGGAATGAGTGGACATGTAAGTGAAAACTTTCCAAAATCGCAGGCAGCAAAAGATGCAACAATGGCTCATTTCATCCTTAAAAACTGGGAAAAAGGCCAACTATTTATCCATTTTAACGGTGCATACCATTCTGATAATTTTGAAGGAATTATTTGGTGGATTAATAAATTAAAGCCCAACCTGACTATTAAAACAATAAGTGTTGCCTATCAAAAAGACATTGCAAAACTGGAAGAAGAGAACATGGGTAAAGCAAGCTACATAGTTGCCGTTCCTGATAATATGACGCAAACAAACAGAAAATAATAAATTCATCTATCGCTTAGCCTTTAAATATCTTACTAGAAACCACTTAGCTTTTTATACAAACAATTAACAATAATTTATTTTTTAATTAAGCCGAAAAGTCTACTTTTGCGGCAAATTATATATCGAAAATTTTATAACTTAAGCATAAAATTTTGTTATGAAGGATACAGTTTTAGCAACGAACTTTAATTTCCCAAAGCAAAAATCACTATACAAAGGAAAAGTGCGTGATGTTTACAACATCAATGACGAATTGTTAATCATGATTGTTACAGATAAAATTTCTGCATTTGATCATGTTTTACCAGCAGGAATACCATATAAAGGCCAGGTGCTTAATCAAATAGCAGCCCAGTTTTTAGATGCGACTTCTGATATTGTTCCTAACTGGAAAATGGCTACTCCCGACCCAATGGTAACCATTGGTAAAATGTGTGAACCATTTGCTGTTGAAATGATTGTAAGGGGCTACCTAACAGGCAGTTCGTGGAGAAGTTATAAAAAAGGTGCCCGAGAAATTTGTGGTGTACCAATACCTGAAGGTATGGTGGAGCATCAAAAGTTTGAAACTCCAATCTTAACTCCTACAACCAAAGCAGAACAAGGTGAACACGATGAAGACATTTCCCGTGAAGAAATTTTAAAACAAGGAATTGTTTCTGAAGAAGATTATCTAAAACTTGAAAAATATTCGTTAGAACTTTTTCAAAGGGGTACTGAAATGGCTGCTGAAAAAGGGCTGATTTTAGTCGACACAAAGTATGAATTTGGGAAAAAAGATGGTCAGATTTATCTGATTGATGAGATTCATACACCAGACTCGTCACGCTATTTTATTGCCGATGGATATGAAGAAAGACAGGCAAAAGGTGAAGCTCAAAAGCAATTATCGAAAGAATTTGTAAGAGAATGGTTAATGGAACAAGGTTTTCAGGGACAAGAAGGACAAAAAATGCCCGAAATACCTGAGGATTTTGTCAACCAGGTATCTGAAAGATATATTGAACTTTATGAAAAAATCACCGGGACAAAATTTATTAAAGAAGATTTAACAAATGTTCCTGCGCGAATTAAAAAAAATATTGATGCTTATTTAGCATAAAATTTACGAAGGCTATTAATTAAGGTTTGGTCAGTGAATTAACCCCCTGACCAGGCCTTGCATATTAAAACGGCAAATCCTAAACTAACATAATTTATTTATCAAAACCCTTAATAAATGTTATTAAAACAAACGAAAATTGTGGCTACCGTTTCGGACAGAAAATGTGATGTTGATTTCATAAAAGAACTGTTTGATGCGGGGATGAACGTGGTAAGAATTAACACTGCTCATCAAACACCAGAAGACACCCTAAAGGTTATCAACAACGTTAGACAAATCTCTAACAGAATACCTATCCTAATAGACACTAAAGGACCTGAAATAAGGACCACAAAAACAGAAGAAGAAATAAGCCTTGAAAAAGGTGCAAAAATACTTTTTAGGGGCAACCCAGAAAAAATAAGTACCTCCAAGTGCATATATGCTTCTTACGAAAAATTTGTTAATGAAGTACCTATTGGCAGTACCATTTTGATTGATGATGGGGAACTGGCTTTTAAAGTACTTTTAATGAAAGATGATTACCTTGAATGCGAAGTACTTAATGACGGTAAGTTTAGCAGCAAAAAAAGCATTAACGTGCCGGGAGTACCTATTTCACTGCCTTCATTAACTACCAAAGACAAAAATTATATTCAGTTTGCAATTGACCACGACTTGGCCTTTATTGCCCATTCATTTGTAAGATCAAAAGAAGATGTTTTGGATATTCAAAAAATATTGGATGAACAAAACAGCACGGTAAAAATTATTGCAAAAATTGAAAACAAACAAGGGGTTGACAATATTGATGAAATTTTAGACTATGCATACGGCGTAATGGTTGCCAGAGGGGATTTAGGGATTGAGATACCGGCTGAACAAATACCTGGAGTTCAAAAAAGATTGGTAAAAAAATGTGTTGCCCGCAGAAAACCTGTTATTGTTGCAACACAAATGCTTTACACCATGATAAATAACCCACGCCCATCCAGAGCCGAGGTTAGCGATGTTGCCAATGCTATTTACGAAGGAACAGATGCAATTATGTTAAGTGGCGAAACAGCTTTTGGTAAATATCCTGTTGAATCGGTTAAAACTATGACAAAAATTGCCCAGCAGGTTGAAACCAGTAAAAAAGACTACAAGGAGCCAACCGACAAAACCATTAAAAATAAAATATCAGGGTTGCTGGCCAAGGCCGCTATCCAGGCCTCAACAAAGCTACCAATTAAATGCGTTATTGCTGATAGCACAACCGGTAGAACCATTAGAAATCTGGCCGCATTCAGGGGCAAATTACCCATTTTAGCCTTTTGCTATGATACAAAACTGATGCGCGAACTGGCTCTTACTTATGGAGTAAAAACCTACTACCTAAACAAACGCAACTCAACCGACAAGTTTTATGAGAGCCTAACCAGCACCTTAGTAGATGAGGGTGAGATAAAACCCGAAGATACAGTTATTGTTGTTGCAGGAAACTTTGGTCATGACAAAGGTGCTTCATTTATTGAAATATCAACTGTTGAAAACCTATCGGAAAGAACAAAAAGGAAAACTCAAAAAACTTAAAACCTACTTCATTAATAAAAATGCTGGGGCTATATTAAAAGTTGCAAACATAAGGGTTATTGAGCACTTCAATTGCTGAAGTGCTCAGTGTACCACCTGTTGAAATTCAGCGACCAAAAATTAGATACAGCCACAGCATTTTTTTTTCATCTGATGGTAAAGAAAAAAGTGCTTCCCTTGCCATATTCACTTTCCACCCAAATTTCCCCATTGTGTTTTTCAACAAAATCCTTACACAGTAATAAGCCTAGTCCGGTTGAGGAATCTTTGTATTTGTTGTCGTCATTTTTATCAATACTAAAGATGGAGGAAATATTCTCTTCACGAATTCCTATGCCGGTGTCTGTAATACTAAACTCAAGATATTCATTAAACATATTTCCCATATCAATCTTTTCAACAACAGCCACTTTTACTTCTCCACCTTCCGGAGTAAATTTTAAGGCATTCGAAACCAAGTTTCTTAAAATTGTAGAAAGCATCTCTTTATCAGCATAAACATGTCCGCTTTCATTAATTTCAAGTATAATGTCAATGTTTTTTTCTTCTGCGATCGGTTCATAAAAGGTCATCAATTCATCTACAAACTCCAGTAAGTCAATAGGTTTTGGGTCGTATTTTATCAACCCCCTTTGCGTTTTTGACCATTGCAGTAAATTTTCCAGCAAGCGGTAACTCCTAACAGCCTCTTTGTTAAGCAACTTCAAAAACTTGCGCAACATATTCTTATCATACTCATCGAGCTTAGTTAAAAGCAACTCCGTACCACCGATAAACTGATTAAAGGGTGTTCTTAAATCGTGGGATATAATTGAGAACAACAGATCTTTCGAGGTATTTAGTTCCTTTAGCTTTGCCTCAGACTCCCTGATTCTTATTTCACTTTCTTTATGCTTGGTTATATCTTCAAGAATACCATCCAAAAATATTATTTCACCTTCTTCATTTTTAATTATCCTACCGGAATCCTTCACCCAAATAACATCCCCATTCTTCTTAATCATCTGAAGCTCATATGGTTCCATAGGTTTCTCAAGCCATTCTTTAAGTACTTTTGGTCTATAATGTTCTTCAACACATAGTTCATTGATGTTTTTTTTGTAAATTTCTTCAGCTAAATCATAACCCAAAATTTCAACAAATTGCTTGCTTGCATAATGTATGGTGCCATTAACCCCGGTGCGGTATATTCCTAAAGGTAAATTATCAATAAAGCCCATATAGAATTGCTTGTAAAATATCGATGGGTTTTCACCTGACTCAAAACATTCAACATAACCTGCAATTGCCGATAAAGTACCATTAGAACAGTAAACCAACTCTATTTTCAAACTTGCTTTGTGGCAGTCTCCATCAAGTGCTAAATAAGCTTCGTTTAAAATTAATTTATCCAGGCGTTTTTTTCCCGATTCCTGAATACCGCGTTTTAATTCAGCACTGCTTTCTGTAGTAAAAAGCTCATAAATATTTTTAGAGGTGATTTTATCGCTGCTTAAATCATGGAAAGCCCGGCCTTCACTATGCATAAACAGGATGGTTCCTTCATTATTAGCAACGAATATAAAATCTCTCATGTTTGGTTATAGAAGGAATTTACAACAAACGCTCATTAGTTAACGAAAATAGTAATTGTAAAATTAATTTTCTATTTTATTTTCTTTTTCCTGACTTGCAATAGTCACAAAACTTTTAAAATATTCCTTTAACGTTTGTTTTTTATATATTTTGTTGTAAAAATAGTCAGTTAAAGGTAAAAGCTGTTCCTTCTGCATATACCCTGTTATAGTTGTGACTAAATTGTGGTTCTCATCAAAAATTAGTAACGCAGGAAAAACAAGATTATTGCTTAAGAACTGTGAAGCTATCTGGTTTATATTACCTTCACCTGTTAAAGTATAGGTCTTTCCAAGAAAATTAACTTGCGGATCAGAAACGTTTACTTTAACAGGGCAGTAATAGTCATTTATTTTCTCAGACAATTCTCGATTTTGCAAACTGGTTTTTTCCATAATTTTACTACTAAAACTCCAGTCAGCGTATAAATACAATAAAATTGGTTTCTTTTTCTTTTTTTTGTCTTGATAAATTTTCTCGGGTTCCACCCAATTCACCTGTCCGGTTGTATCAGGCTTAATATTATTAGAAATATTGAATATCGAATGATCCTTCTCAAAAAGCTTTGGAAAACTGAACATAAAATTGATAATAAATTTATCAGTGGGGATTTTGTCCATCAAATCCTCAGCAAAATAAACCAGGTAAGGTTCAATATCCTTTGCTTCCTTATAGCCTGGAACAACATTTTTCTCACCATTTCTATCGAAAAAAACCAAAGACGGGTAGGTTAAATTACCATCTAACAAACTAATAGTCAAATCATTAGCTGGCCTCCGACCTATCTGCCTATTAAAATATTTTTCACCTTTAAAATAGACCGTATCCAGGGTTTCAGCATTAAATTTTGCCGCGTAAAAGTTGGCATTAATGTAGTCAGATATTTCTTTGCTTGCAAAAGTCGTCTTCATCATATAACTGCACCAGCTGCACCAATTGGTATAAACATCAACCAAAATAGGTCTTGGCTCTTTTTTTGCAAGTTCCAGAGCTTCAGTTATAGTATACCATTTAACGCCACTTGGTGAAATAATTACCTGACCAAAGTGCAATTGCATTGAAACAACAGTAATAATAAAAACTAAACTCGTTCTTTTTAACATATTTTAATGTTTAAAAGCTAAAAAGCTAAAACAAATTTGCAAAATCAGAAAAAAAAATTGATAAATTCACACTCGTTTTATATATAGTCAAAAAATAATATGATAAACCAACAAGCCTTAAGCATTGTTTTAGCATTTTAATTCAATTAAAATTTAGAAGGTGCTATTGTGGTTACCTCACAAATTTAACAACTTTTATTGGCATAAAACCGATATTGACTTTTTTTAACTTTTTACCCCATTTTGCCAAAAACATTTTCATTTTAAAAGGTTCAAATCAATTTTCCTAACATGAGTTTCCGTTTCATCAAACTCACAAAAGTCAATTAACCCCTCATCAAACAGTTGCTTAATCACTTCGTGAGCCTTATCAGACTTAACTGGGTACCAGACATCCACCTTCATAGAACCGATAATCCAGTTATACATTTTTTCAAGCTCTTGCTCAGATGCACTCATTTGCTTTTAGTTTAATACATAGACAACAAACATAGTACCAAGTTGAAAGCGAAAGTAAACATTTAATTACAAAATCAACAGTACTATTAGCCAGAAGTAAACTGTTTCAGATTCGGGAAATTTGTCTTAACTTTAAGCTCTTTTTAAAACAAAAATCAAATTAGCTATGAATAAAAACATTAGTAAGCTACAACCAAACGAGTTATGGAGCTGGTTTTACCAACTCACCCAAATCCCCCGGCCATCAAAAAATGAAGAAGAGGTAATTGCATTTACTAAAAATTTTGGCGAAAATCTTGGCTTAGAAACTTTTGTTGATGAAACAGGTAACGTTATTATCAGAAAACCCGCAACAAAAGGACTAGAAAATAAAAAAGGAGTAATTCTTCAGGCACATCTTGATATGGTGCCACAAAAAAATTCAGACAAAGTTCATGATTTCACAAAAGATCCAATTGAAGCATATATAGATGGGGAATGGGTAACCGCTAACGACACCACACTTGGCGCCGATAATGGCATTGGTGCAGCAGCTGCAATGGCTGTTTTGGCATCAAACGAGCTTCAACACGGCCCTATTGAAGCACTTTTCACAATTGATGAAGAAACTGGCATGACTGGGGCATTTGGACTTAAACCAGGGCTTTTAAAAGGCGACATCCTTCTTAACTTGGATTCCGAAGATGAAGGCGAACTGTACATAGGTTGTGCAGGAGGAATTGATACCACTGCCACTTTCAGCTATAAAGCTGAAGATGCACCTGAAATGTTTTCTGCATTTAAAATTATAGTTAAAGGACTAAAAGGGGGCCACTCCGGACTTGATATCATCCTTAAAAGAGGAAACGCCAATAAAATCTTAAACCGAATTTTAATTAATGGTAATGAAAGCTTTGGCCTTAGGCTGGCTGACATCGATGGTGGAACGCTAAGAAATGCTATTCCCAGGGAAGCTTTTGCAACTGTTGCTGTTCCGAATAATGAAGTGGAGAACCTCAAAAAACTTGTGGGTGAAGTAGAAAGCCTATACAAAAAAGAGCTAACTGATGACCAAGGACTTACAATCAGCCTGGAAGGCACCGAAATGCCAGCGAAATTTATTGATTTAGAAACACTGGACAATGTGTTAAATGCTGTGCATCAGGCGCCCAACGGAGTAATTAAAATGAGCGAAGAAATTGAAGGGGTTGTTGAAACATCTTCGAACATGGCAATAATAAAATCCGAGGCAGGAAAATTGGTAGTCTCATTCCTGCACCGTAGTTCTTCTGAAAATGCAAAAAAAGAAATCTGTGCGCAAATTAGGACGCTGTTTGAAAAATACGAAGCAAGTGTTGAACATGGAGGAGATTATCCTGGATGGCAACCTAATGCCAATTCACCTATTTTAAATACAATGAAAGATGTTTATCAGAAAAACTTTGGGAAAGTACCTGAAGTTAAAGTTATTCACGCTGGTCTTGAATGTGGTATTTTAGGGGCAAGTTATCCAAACTGGGACATGATTTCATTTGGCCCAACCATTCGATTCCCTCATTCGCCCGATGAGAAAATCCATATCGAATCCGTGAAAAAATTCTGGGATTATCTTGTAGCTACGCTTAAAGCTATTCCTGTAAAGTAACATGAATACAAAGCTGTTATTATTAACAGCTTTGTATTTAAATCGGTTAATTAAAATCCAGAATAGAGCAGAATAGTAAATTTGGCTTATTTGTTGTGTATGTTTTTTCTGATTAGAATTAATTAGTATATTTGATTTTGGGCAAATACTTTTGTAATTTATTTATAATTAGAAGGTTTTGTGCTGTCATTTCTAACATTTTGAGTTTTTAAATTAAAACAAAATATGAAGTTTAGGTTTTCTGTTGCTAATAAAATTGGAGTGGGTTTTGGCGTACTTATTTTATTTGTAATACTCAATATTTTCTTTTCAAACAAAACCATGAAAAGGAATAATGAAATCAGGGAAAGAATTGCAACAATTTATCAACCTTCATTGCAATCTATCTCTGAGTTGGCAATTGCCCTGACTGAATCAAAAACATATATTAAAACATGGTTTTCAAACAGTAAAGCAAACACAAAATACAAAACCATGTTAATTGAACTGCATGAAAAAAAATATCCACGACTACAAAAACAATTAACTCAACTTTCTTCATCCTGGAGTAAAAACGATCAACTTATACTGGATTCAGTATTTAATGGAATTGACACTTTATTGTTTGAACAAAAGTTAATCATGGAACAATTGGCTAAAACAAATGACTATGATAACATGAAACTGTTGTTTAAAATTAGGCCAAAAATTGAGGAAAATGGGAAAATAATGGTGTTGACCGATAAAGCTTTCGCAAGATTAATAAAATTAATCTCCAACTTTCAGACCCATGTTTCGAAAGAAAATGAGGAAATGAATACCTCTATCAACGCATTCAAAACCTTTATTATTTGGGCTAGTGTAATCTTGCTTTTTGCAATTTTAATCATTGGCTTTATTCTTACAAATACACTGGTGCGCCCAATTAACCAGTTAAAAAAGGCGCTTATAAAAATGAGCCATGGCGAACTGCCTGAAAAACCTGTAAAAACCCGTTTCGATGAAATTGGGGAAATGGGAAAAGCTCTTAATTCGCTGATTAACGGGTTAAAAAAAATATCTCAGTTCTCGAAAGAAATTGGGAAAGAAAATTACAGTAGTAAATTTGAACCTTTGGGCTCGAATGATGAATTAGGTAATGCATTGTTATTAATGCGCGAAAACTTAAAAACGGCATCAGAAGAGGCCGAAAAAAGAAGAATTGAAAACTATCAGCGTAGCTGGACTTCGCAAGGACTTGCAGAGTTTGGCGAAATGCTTCGTGAAAGTAAAGACAGCCTTGAAGAATTAACTAACCAAATTTTAACAAGGCTGGTAAGATACCTTGATGCAAGTGTTGGTGGACTTTTTATTATAAATGATGACAACAAAGAAGATACTTTCCTTGAGCTGATTGCATTTTATGCCTACGATAGAAGAAAATACCTTGAAAAAAGAATAGAGATAGGGGAAAGCTTAATTGGTCAGTGTGTTTTAGAGAACGAAACGATTTTCATGAGCGAGATTCCTGAAGATTACATCCACATTTCATCCGGAGTTGGCAATGATGACCCAAGAAGCCTGTTAATTGTACCTCTAAAGCTAAACGAAGAAGTTTACGGGGTTGTTGAACTGGCCTCATTTAAAACTATTGAACCCTATCAAATTGAGTTTGTTGAAAAAATTGGAGAAAGTATTGCCTCTACCATCTCTAGTGCAAAAATAAACATCCATACTTCAAAATTACTCCATGAGTCCAATGAAAAGTCGGAACGCTTGACTAAACAAGAAGAAGAATCGAGAAAGCAAATTGAACAAATGGAAAAAGTTATTGCTGAGCTAAAAGAAAAAGAAAAGAAAGAAAAAGAGCTGAACAAAACAATAATCAACCAGTTCAAAACAGATGTTTCGCATCTTAGAAAAGCAAACGATGAATACCAAAGTGAAGTAGGTAAAACAAAAATGGATTTTAAAAACATTTCGCAGGCAGTTGATAATGCCTTGGGAACTTATGCGCTTTCTATAAATGGAGAATTCATTGAGGCAAATGACCGATACTTGAAAATGACCGGCCTTAGTTTTAATGAATTGAAAGGTAAAAAACTGAATGACCTAATGACCGAGAGCCAAGCGAAAGAGATTGATATCCAAGACTTTATACCAAACCTATTATCAGGTCACATCTATCGTAAAACCACAAAATACGTTATTAATAATGTACCCAGGTGGTTCCACGAAACGTTTACACCACTATATGATGAGGAAGGAAAATTCACCAAGGTTTTCTGCCTGGTGAAAAATGATACCGAAGCAATGCTTAAACAGCAAGAGCTTGAAGAAGATATAGAAAAATTAAAGGAGAACCTTAAAAAACTTAAACAAAGAATGGTATAAAAGACCATATCCAATTGACTGCCTCCGCTAATTCTCAAGCGGATTTTGGTACCCCCTAAAATAACGCATAAACTGAACCCGCTCATAAGCTGCCGGACGCTCACTATCTTTTTGGTTCATTTTGCCTTTATATTCAACAAGGCTTTCGTACCCTTTTGTGTCCATCCATTTTTGAACAAATTCAAGCATCTCACCTACTCTTTCGTAACCATTCTGATAGATAGTAGAAGCTATTTCAACAACATCAGCCCCTGCCAGAATTTGTTTTACTATTGCGGTTCCATCATGAATTCCGGTTGATGCCGCCAGGCTGCATTTCACCCGGCCCGACATTAGTGAAATCCACCTTAATGGAATGTGAAAATCTTCAGGTGAACTTAACACACTTCCAGAAACAACTTCCATTTTTTCAATATCAAAATCAGGATTATAAAAGCGATTAAATAATACAATACCTTCAACTCCTGCGCTTGAAAGCTTTTGAATAAATCTGGCCAAATCCGAAAAATAATAGCTAATTTTTACAGATACAGGAATTTTTACTTGCTTTTTAACTTTTGAGATGATATCAAAATAAACCTGCTCATTAACGGCTTTATTCCTGTTAAGGTCTGAGGGTAAAATAAATATATTCAACTCAATGGCATCAGCCCCGGCTTCTTCAACCATTTTTGGGAAATAGGTCCAATAATCAGAGGTTATACAATTAATACTTGCAATAACAGGTATATCAACAGCCTGCTTAGCTTCTTTTATTAATTCAAGATACTTTGTACTAATATTTTTCTCCTCTTCATGCTCTTCATAAAATTCAAGTGTTTCTGGATACAGAAAACTCTCAGTTGCCATCTTTTTCATATTTATTTCCATTTCAGAAACAATTTCCTCTTCGAAGATAGATTTTAAAACGACAGCCGAAACGCCTGCTTTTTCAAGACTTTTTATATTTTCAACAGAATCTGTCAACCCTGAACTTGCCGCAACAATTGGGTTTTTTAGTTTAAGTCCAAGATAGGTAGTACTTAAATTAGGCATAGTAATTTATTTTTGAGAAAATTTCAGATAATTAAAAAGACAAACAAATTTAACGGAAAATTGTCATTAAAAAAATGTTTATATGTAATTAGGCAAAGAAAATATGAATGCAATTGGTATAACATAAAAACCATCAATCATAACAAACAAAAAACCCCGCCAGAATAAGGCGAGGTTACATCAACTATCTAAAAACATTTTATTGTTCTCCTAAAAATCTCTCAGCATCAAGTGCTGCCATACAGCCAGAACCAGCTGCTGTTACAGCCTGACGATAAATTGAGTCTTGTACATCGCCACAGGCAAACACACCTGGCACATTTGTTTTTGAACTGCCCGGAATGGTTTTTATATAGCCAACATCGTCAGTATCGAGGTATTCTTTAAAAACCCCTGAATTTGGCGTGTGTCCAATACCTAAAAAGAACCCGTCAATATCAATTTTTACTTCTTCTTCATCTGGTTCCCCTTTTCTTTTTATCAGTGTTGCTCCGGTAACCACATTATCACCGGTAATTTCTTTGGTATTATGTTCAAATAAAACTTCTATGTTTTTTGTCTTAAACACCCGGTTTTGCATTGCCTTTGAAGCCCTGAGATAATCTTTACGAACTATCATGTAAACCTTGTTGCAAATATTGGCAAGATAAGTAGCTTCTTCGCAGGCAGTATCGCCACCTCCAACTACCGCAACATCTTTACCTTTATAGAAAAACCCATCACAAGTTGCACAACCTGACACACCCGATCCTTTGAATTTCTCTTCAGATTCCAATCCTAAATACTTTGCTGATGCCCCGGTTGCAATAATAACAGTTTCGGCTGCTATTAAATGTTTATCATCAACAACAACCATAAATGGCCGCTGCGAAAAGTCAGCTGAAGAAGCTTCTCCCCATCTCACATCAGTTCCAAACCTTTCTGCCTGTGCCTTTAAATCTTCCATCATTACTGGTCCGGTAACCCCTTCGGGGTAACCCGGGAAATTTTCAACATCTGTGGTAGTTGTAAGCTGTCCCCCAGGCTCCATGCCCTGTATCATCACTGGTGACATGTTGGCTCTTGCGGCATAAATGGCCGCAGTGTATCCGGCTGGACCCGAACCAATGATTAAACATTTTACTTTTTCAGCTTCACCTTTTATTTCAACTGCCTTTTTGTCAGGCTCCTCATCCAAATTCATAGGTTTAAATAAATTCATATCTATATTTTTACATTTGTTTTTTATAATAAGATGCTGATTAACAAGCAACTTACTAACTCAAATAAACTAAAGTGATACATAGTAGTTTCAAATCATGTACCAAGTATAAAATTAGGAAAAATATGCAGAATCTATGAGAATTTCAATGAAATCTTAACAGGTAAATGAAGTACAAACACTGTAACTTTGCAAAGCTGTGTTACATTTTATTATTTTTGCACAAACTATTGGTTGAAAGATGATGCAGACAGAGAAAATTGGAATTACTATAATAACAGGGTTTCTGGGAGCGGGAAAAACCAGCCTATTAAACCAAATTATAAAAAAAGAAACAGGGTATAAGTTTGCAATTATTGAAAATGAATTGAGTGAACTGGGCATAGATGCGGAAATTATAAAAGGTGTCAAAAATTCTAACATTGTAGAATTAAGCAACGGATGCATTTGCTGCACAATGAATACCGAGCTGCAGGAAACTTTGGCTGAATTGTTAAATTCTGGACTTGATTTTAACCACCTAATTATTGAAACAACTGGAATGGCCGAACCCGACTCCGTTGTTCAATCAGTTGTTGCAAATATTGAATTAAAAAAAACATTTTTTATCAGCAGTGTTATATGCCTGGTTGATGCGGTTAACTTTGAGGCTAACATAAAAAAGGTAGAAGCCATTAAACAAATTGCCATGGCAGATATCATTTTAGTTAATAAGGTAGAAAACCTTGCAAATGAAAAATATGAAATAATTACCGCTGAATTAAAGACCTTAAATCCCTTTTGTGAGTTAGTACCAACCATTTATGGTGACTACAAAGAAAAACAATTAATTGACAGCCAATTATTTAACGAAACCCACTTCAAAAAAGCGCTAGAACAATCAAAATCTGGTAAAAAGCCCCATTTTAGCTTGGATATTCCAATAAAAACCATCAGTATTGAGTTGGAAGGCAGTTTTATTCTGGAAAAATTCATGTATTGGATGGAGTATTTTCTGCTGCTTAACCAATCATCAATATACAGGGCAAAAGGAATAATCAGTTTTGAAAATAATTCAAGAAAACAGGTTTTTCAATCTGTTAAGGCAGCATTCTCCATTGTAGAGGGTAACTTTTGGAAGACTGGTGAGACAAGACAAAGTAAACTTATTTTTATTGGACAGGATTTAAACGAAAAAGAAATTGTACAGGGTTTAAAATCCTTAATGCATAATTAATGTTTCCAGAAATCAAATGATTGACTAATTTTGCACAAACCTTACTGAGGAACTTAATTAGAAAATGCAGATGCACTGTCAATTTAAGCAATTAAATATCAAACACTTAACACAAATTAAAACGGGTGAAAATTATTAAAC